>JAPKBL010000239.1 GCA_028823415.1 Mariniblastus sp. | reverse complement strand
CAGGCGAGTCGACAGGCGAAGTGAAAGTCACGCGGATAGGGAAACCAGTCGAGGATGATCTGGCACAGGTCAGTATTGAGCCTCGCAAGTTTCGACCGACTGTTCTTGCGGGCTTTTTGATTCAGGAATTCACCGCGAGAAACTCAAGTGTTTTGATGTCGATTGCGGTTCATGTTCTGGCATTTCTTGTTCTTTCGTTGATCTCCCTTCACCGCTCTACTGGCCCGGTGATATTTTTAGAATTGGCGGGCTCGCCGGGCACCGAGGTGGGTGCGTTTGCGAGTGAAGATATCTTCGCTGAACTTAACCCAAACGTTGACAATGAGCTAGTTGCCGCGGCAGGCCTAAATCATCGATGGCTCTATTGATCATCGGGATCACAACGAACGGTTGAACTGAAAGCCCAAGCTGCGTGAAAACACTTTGTTAATTGAATGGAGCGAATGGGCTCGAAGTCGTCTAAGAATCAACAGAAAAGAGGTAACCCACTTGGAAAACCAATGATCTTTTTAAAAAAGCCGTCCAACATTGACGGAGAGTAGTAAAGAAATTGCGTCAAAATGGCGATGTTTTCAATCTGAGGTTTGCAGGTTATAATCCGGAAGTCGAGGAGAGCATTGCTCTTGTCGCACCGATCCGGGCGATTAGCTCAGTTGGCTAGAGCGCCACGTTGACATCGTGGAGGTCGTTGGTTCAAGTCCAATATCGCCCACTGAAATGCACGGTAGAGAGTCACTATTCTCTACCGTGCTTTTTTTACGGGGTTTTTGCTCGGTCATGCTTGCCGATTCAGCGTCGGATTTGGCGTCAACAGCAGAAATGGCGTCGGATTTGGCGTCAGATTTTTCAGCCATTCCAACGTCCTCAAAATCACATTTCTGAACCAATGCGTAGGTTTTCATCGCGGCGCCGATGCTTGAGTTCCCACCTCTTAAACGTTTCGTACTTTCCAGAAAACCAGATGAGGGTTGCAGCCGCGACGATAAACAAGATGAATGTCTTTGGTGCGCCAACTGTGATTTGCTCTTTTATGTCACTCTTTAATTTTCTAGGTGCTCGTTACGACACCAGTCCAGCGGTTCCAGCTCATCCGTTTGTTATTCCGCTCATACGAGTTGGGCAAGTGCACGAGACACGATACCAATCGCGATTGCCCCAACGCCTAACAGTACGCTAATTCCAGCCAATGAGAATATGATCGTACGGTCACGTTTCGATTCTGGGCTTTTGGTTCCCATCGCTAAGGCAATCGCAATGATGCCGAGAATGATCGCAAGATATCCGCTGTAAACAAAGGATGCAGTAATACCAGCCAAAGAACAAAACAACAGTATCAGGAAGGCACCGGAGACTCGGACTGGCGAATGTGAATGTTCCATTGCTTAACCACGTTGGGCAATTTTAGGTCAGGTTATACTCTGATTCTAACTCGTCGACACGATTCTGTGTAACAACGATTCGTCCCTTAAGGGTGTCTCGCTGCAACGGATAACGTTTAGGCTAACCGAGCCGGAACGATGAAACTAAACATTGAAAAGCACGCGCAAGTCCGGCTTCGCGTGCATTGGATTGTTATCTATCCGCGCGGTTCTTTCGCGTCTAAAATCGCGTCAACAACGTCCTGTACGGATGGCCAAGGTCTTCTCGTGAGTAATGCTACCAAACCTCCCTTTCGGGAAATCGCAAGCTTCTCATTCACGAATACGTCAAATTGACCACGTGAACCAGACTCAATGACTGGCTCCTCATCCAGTTCTTTACGAATTGCTGCAGCGTAACTCGCCACCCTTGGGACATATGATTTTCACGTTGGACAGTGAATGATTTTAATTGCCATTGATTGTTCCTGATTCTAGCGAGGCATGATAACGTTAAGGATCACCGAGCCGACGGTTGATGTTGCCAACCTAAAGTCGGAGCGGTGTAAAGGATTGTACCCTGTGTAAAGTGTTCCCGCGACCAATCAATCGCAGGTGCTTTGACGGCTTCGCGTTCAACGTATTGTTATCCGACGAATCCCCACCCATGGCAACCATTGGCGGATACTATCCCGAGGTTGGAAGGCACAGCCTAAGGCCGATGTAAATAACAGTGTTAGTAATCAATGCTAATATCATCAAGCTTTTAAAACCAATCTTTGCATTTTTTTTTACTCGGGAGTCGGCATAAACCCACCGAAGGCACCACGCAACAACTCCGAAGAAAAACAGAAACTGAATAAAATCCACGACCTTCCAAATTGCGATTACTGAGACATCGGCGCTCGGAATTTCGAAAACCCAACCAGCCGTCCATCTGTAGAGGAATGACGAAGTGACTGTTTCGACCTCCTGGGCACTGTCAAGCATGAGCGCAATGATATCGCTGATGAACAGCGTGATGCCAATTGAAAACAGTATCGACCATTTCCCTAGTCGCTTGAGGTGAACATTGCCACGCTGAATACCCTCACATTGAAGATCGGATTCACAACGAAGCAGCTTTCGTAGTTGCCGGAATAGATTTATCGGTTTCCATATGTTTTAGTCGGATAACGTCCGTGATCACTCGGTCGCGACGAGTGATTTTCCATTTGAATACGCCCGGCTTCGCG
>JAPKBL010000238.1 GCA_028823415.1 Mariniblastus sp. | reverse complement strand
CCGTCGTTTTCGTTTGCTCATTTTGGTCTTATTTCGGGGTGGTCGCCCTCAAAAACCAGCTCAATTCGTCAATAAACCACTGGCTCCGTTTCCTGGGGCCACTTCATAGTTCTGCGGGGGGAGTGCTTTTCGCCATGTTTGGGTTTATAACCTTAATAACTGAAAAATATTCTCTTCTAAAAACTACTACTCTCGCCTGCCGCAGACCGCCCGCCAACAGCAAACTCCTAGGAGTACGCCAACGAAAAAACCGCTGCCATAAAAGATCTTGGCAATGCGGCCCGGAAAGCTAACTTTACCTCGATGATTTCAGCTCCGAAATTTCCTGATCCGGCCAACTCCGAAGATTTTCTCACTGAAGCACCGCCCGTCGACTCGCCGGACCTCCGGCTCCGCCCCCTCTTCCCCCAGCAACCCCCTTCCGCTCCGGTCCAAGGGCGGCTTCAAGGCCCTCCTGCTAAAAGCAAATTCCTAGCAGTTAATACTTCCCGACGACTGCCAAATTTCGTCGAAAAGGTTAGCAATTCACCGTTGAAAGCGATAGCAGATTACGCCGCTATTCAAAATTGGGTGCAATGATTGAAATCCACGGTCCATTATCGCAAAAATGAACAAGGAGATTGATCAAAAAAACGAAATTACGACGTCTCCCACCAAAGGAGATTTTCGTAATCGGCGGACCTTTTTTTTCGTCATATTCCTGCTCGCGATCGCGATCGCTTTCGTGGCTACTGAAATTGTTCGTTATTCACGGAACTCTCCCAACCAACACCATAATTGGATCAACTCAAAACTACTGCTCGCCAACATTCCAATGGGAGCACTGGAATCGATGCAGTCTCGAAATATGGTGGCCCGTAATCGACTCAATTTGCACGCCTGGCACGGCCACAACGAAATCCTGCTAACCAAGGTGTTTAAGCTTGGGGAGATGCAATTCAGGACTCGGATTGAGGAAGACTCCTATCTCGTCATCATCTTTGATAAGACCGCCGAGCATTACTCTGCACTGCGACTGAGCCGTAACCCACGTTATCCCAGCGCTCTCATCAATGCCGACTCGACAGGCCAATTCTCCAGCAAGACTGCAATCAGCGATATTCAAATCACTGATGGTTGGCATACCATAAAACTCAAAAAGAAGGATGGCACACTGCATCTACAGATCGGCGACCATGTCGTTGGTAAATGGAAATCCCGAATCGTTGATCAACAGATTGTCGGATTTCGATCAGGAGCAGGAGCAGGAACGACCATTGTTGATGATGTCATCTTGTATGATCCCAATGGCCGTGAAATCCTCTCTGAGAGTTTTCGCAATGCATTCCGATCAATTGCTCTATTCTTTTTCGTGCTCTTCGCAATTGCAGTGTTGATTGGATTTCTTTTCGCCGCGGCATATCATTGGAAACGCTCCATCCGCGACACCGGGTTTGTGATCATCATGATACAAGGGGTCACTCTCATCCTGTTGACGATTTTTTTGATATTCGACTTCTTTCATTGGTCCCACCAATACCATTTCGACACCTTCGTTCCACTTGAGGTTCACTCCGATTGGAACGAGAAGTCGACCAAAACAGAAGCATGGAGATCTGGGTTCTTTGACAATTTTGAAACCTTTGATCAGTTCAACTCCAAATACGAATCGAAAGATGTGACCCTACTCGTGCGATTTCTCCTTCTGGAGAAGGGTCCGCCCTACCAGCACGGCGCTTTACAAATCAAGAGAAGCAGTGTCCCTGACAAATCTCACTTCTTTGAAGTTCCCGACGATGAACAAACCTTGTTGAAAGGACGTTCAACATTTCCAACTTCCTCATTGCGAACCATGTTTATCGGAACATCGCAAACTTGGGGCGAAGGTGCAGCGACCCGTGGCGGGCAATTTGCCTTCCGATTGCACGATCGAATGCGTAAGAAAGTTGCCGCCGACGTTGAACTTATAACCATCAATGCCGCAATTCGAGGAAGTGACGCCAGCTTTCTAATACAGCGCTACCTTGATCGACTCCACCTTCTCGAACCGCATCTCGTCATCGTCAACCTATCGAACAACGATTCTTACAAAGACCCTGAGAAATTTAAAGCGAGCCTGAAATCACTTGTTGAGTTCAATCAAACCCGGAAAATCAAGACTCTGTTTTCTCTGGAAGCGAATAGCCCTGAGACCGACACCCGGCAAATCACTGCCTTAAGAGAGTTCCATCAAATCATGCAGTCCGTCGCTGATACCTATGGCGTCATTTGCGTGGACCTGAACACCCATTTGGCAAGCGAGTTGGTTTACGATTCAGGTTTTATCTGGTGGGACTACGTTCATCTCACATCCCACGGACATGCAACTGCGGCGGATTTTTTGATGGACTCGATTGTTCGAGAGATCTCGCTTCCGGCGATACAAACCCTGGGGTCTGATGACATCGGCGCAAGAAAGATCATGAATGCTGACCAGTAGCACCAAACTAAAAGGTGAGTATCATTTAGTTGTCTCATTATATACTTTTAAGAGCCGTCACCTCGCAAGGGGCGGCGGCTTTTTTTGGGCCGAACAAATCTCATTTGATTAAATGAGAAAGGCCGATTCACCCCTCCCCTTTCCTGATT
>JAPKBL010000143.1 GCA_028823415.1 Mariniblastus sp. | reverse complement strand
TACATTTGTCCATCCTACATTTGTCCATCCTTAACCATGCCACCGAAAACCTTGGCGCTGCGAGGGGGCATATTGCATGAGAAAGTCATTTTATGTTTCGCACTATCGACGGCGCGATGTTGTCTTTGACCCTTGTCTTGACGATTGGGTGCTTGAGTGCCCACGCTCAAGCGGGAAAGACCGCATTTAAGGATCCTGACCCCAACAGGTCTGATGCCACCCTCTGGCGTTTGACTCATGATCCGGCCGTACGCGATTACGCAAATTATCATAATACGCAGTGCTGGAGTCCGGACGGGCGCTACATAAGCATCAACCGTTGGGCCAACGGCACCGCAAAAAGTAGGGCCGAGATACATCTCTATGATCTCCACAAGGACGAGGACACGCTTATTGGATTGGGCCTTTACCCGCGCTGGGCTAATCGCCATAACTGGCTGTTCTATTCCCAATATACTGGCAAAGGGGAGTCCTTTGAGGAAGGTATCGCAAACCAATGGTTGGATGTGGATACGGGCAAAACGGTCACAATAGGGCACGGCATTGAGTTTCTTGGCGAGACCGATTCTCAAGATCGTTGGCTCTACGGCAACCAGCGTTTTCGGGGCCAGAAGCCCGAACTCATCGCCGTGCGCATGGCCATCAAGGAAAACTCAAAGCCGGAAGTCTTAGGCAACGGCACCGGGAAGCGTCCCCTCCCCAGCCGCAACCATCCTGTCCTCATGATGAGAAATAAGATAGCCAGTGAGGGGCCGCCTTTCACCCCCAGCCGCACTTGGTCTGATCTAAATGGAAAGAATATGCGCACCGCCACGGCTCTGGTTCAAGCCGGCCATCAAAGCTGGCTTGGCAACGGCGAATATCACCTCGTGGGGAACCAACATCTCGCCGGCCGCAAATGGAATGAACCTTTTCCCAGCAACCTGCACAGGCTGGCAAATTGTCACTTCAGCGATATTAGTCCTTGCGGATTCAGCGGAAGGTGGGCGTGTACTAACGGACGCGTCGCCGACCTCCGAACAGGTGGCAGCTGGACTTTCAGTAATGCCCGGTCGCAAATCTGCTTTCCGGAAGAGGTAGGTGATGCCTCAGAGGCTTACGATCCGGACCACAAAGGTAGTCCAGACGGAACTAAAGTCTGTTTTGTTAGCAACTACGATCTAGAGAAGGGCCTCGTCGCTCACGTGGCCGTAACGGCCTCAAGAACAGAGACTGGCAAGCTCGAAGTAACATCTACCAAGGATTTTCCTGACTCCGGCGACATCACCTACCGCGGCGAGGTCATCGGCTACAAGAGCAAAACGGAGACGAGCTTTGTCGGACTCACACGAGGAAAATATGAAACCAAGACTCTGGCCATAAAAGTGGGCGGCATGCTCACGAGCCTCGATGGCCGACTCCTGCCCGCGGACAAACGCGACCCAGCCAAATTGCCGCAATATATGACTAGAGTCTTCGATGAGAAGAATGGCCCCCTCCTCTGGCAGCGTCAGACGGATATCTATGTTGCTATCGTACGTCAGCCAGACGCACCCCACTTGCGCCTCCGCAGCGGAGAAATACAACTCATTCCTGGCGAAAATCACTGGGAGACGTTCGGTTACCGTATCTTCAAGGACGGCAAGCCTCTTGCAGCAGAACCCGTTCGTCCCGGCACAACTATGAACTTACCTGGTGTTGGAAGCTACACCGCCATCGCCATCGAATGGAGCGGACTGGAAGGCAAGCCCAGTCTGCCGCTGGAGATTGACCAGGCCGCGAAGCTAGCGATCTTGAGCGATCAGCCTGAGGACTTTTTCTGGACCCGCGATGTTTGGAAGGCTGCTGGGGGCACCGTTACCGAGAAGGAGGCTCTCGCGTCACCAACTGCCATGCTAGAAATCGTCCATCTGCAAGATGGCGTGATCGCTCTCGAGACATACAACAAAGGCATAGTCACACGGCGCGACGATTTGGATCATGACGGCATTGCTCGACGCAAACAATACTACAATGCTGGCGTGCTGGATAAGCGGGACTATTTTGCCGATGAAGGTATCATCAGCAGCGAAATCTTCGACATGCAAGGTTGGAAAACGGAAGAAACGATCTGGCGTTATAAGCATGGTAAGGGAACCCTGCGGGACCGATGGTGGTATGAACAAGGAATGCCGGTCAAAAGGCTTTTGAGTGGGGGAAAGACCTATGTAAAGGACGGTGAAGACTGGGTGCGGAAGGAGTGAGCACCATTTTCAGGCCTGGCAAAAATCCTGCATAAAGAAAAATCTCATGCCCTGCGTCGCTGTGCGCAATCGTTCAACAATGAACGAATCGGAACTGTCTCCTAGGTGAGACGAGTATAGCGACGGGCCAATAAGTAAGTTATCGTGAAGTCATGGAATTCGGCCCGCTGGGCGACCAAACAATCTAGCAGCCTCTCCGTTTATATCTCCTCTGCGTTCTAATTCAATTGGCCGTGACTGATTTTACAATTAGTATAAGAAATGTTGCCCAACGGTTGGATGAACAAGAAGAAAGAGAAATCCTATTGTCTGTCTAAGAAACATTTCAAATGACACGCAGCAGCTGGCGTTTCTGGTCTCCCTATTAGTTGGATGCTTGTCTGTGGGAGAGGTGATCGCGGAAGACTTTGAAACCGAGATCCGACCGTTTTTGACGACGTATTGCGCTGATTGCCATAGCGGTAGCGACGCGGAAGCCGATGTTGATTTCGACTCCATCAAATCAAAAGACCAGATCAAAACTTCCCTAGAATTGTGGGAGTCGGTTGTCGAGCACCTCAAAGCCCAAACGATGCCACCCGAAGATGAGGCACAGCCCACGGGCCAAGAACGCGACAAAGTCTACCGGTGGTACAACGAACTGGTCTCGACAATCGAAGCACGGCCAGCCGACTTTCGCCCCCGGCGGTTGTCAGTCGTTGAATACCGTAACTCACTTCGGTCGGTGCTCGGTTTCGACGTCGAAGTTGCAGTCGCGGAAGCCGAACAGACGGTGACACAAAAATCATTGGTGATCAAGTTATTGCCATTGGATCCACCCGGTGAGAGTGGATTCAAAAACGACACTCACAACAATCCATTGTCAGTTGTCGGTTGGGACCAATACTCTTTTCTGATCGATTCCGCACTCGAGGAATTGTTTTCGAATCGAAGGCAATCGGAACTTGTTCTTCTGCTCGGCCAGGGAAAAGGATTAAAGAACCGATTGGAAACGTTTACGGGTGTCCCCGATCAAAGTCACTTGGCAAACCTGTTTCGGACGATATTGACGCGTGCTTATCGCCGGACCGTCGATGTTGAAGAACTGGCGGCCGTTGTGAAGCGTCTTGACGGCTATAGAGGAAAAGACCTCGTCGCCCAGACAAAATTCGAAATCAAGACGGCATTAATGTCGCCCCGATTTCTTTACCGCGGCATGGCGGTCAGTGGCAAGCCGGGACGCCAAGCGGTTGATCCATTCGAATTAGCCGAAAGGCTTTCGTATTTCCTTTGGTCAGACATGCCCGATGATCGATTGACGAGCTTGGCATCAACTGGAGAACTCGCAAATGAAAAAGTGCTTCATGCCGAGTTGGACCGGATGCTCGCGTCTAAAAAAGCGAGTGCGTTGGCGGAGGTGTTCGCAAGCGAATGGTTAACTCTCAGCGAAATTGACCGGGTCAGAAAAAATGTGCCGATCATGGCCGCATTGAAATCACAACCGCTCGATTTTTTGAACTTCCTGTTTACACAGAACAGACCACTCCTGGAGCTAGTTGACTCTGATATCGCTTTTATCAATCCGCACACCGCGCACATGTATGGAGCCGATGCCAAGCAGATGGTCAAGTACGTCAAACAGCGGGGCATTGAAATTGAAAGCCTTCCTAACCAGCAGATCAACTTGGTTGCGACGGAAGAACGTGGTGGAATTTTGACGATGCCGGGAGTGCTTGCGATGAACAAGGGCCCGATCTTGCGAGGTCATTGGATCCTGGATCGAATTGTTGGCGAGCATCTGCCTGAACCACCGATGAACATTAGCCCCGTCGCACCAAACAAACGTGGTGAGAAACTTACCTTTCGCCGACGCTTTGAGGAACATCGGGCCAATGCGGCATGCGCCTCGTGCCATGATAAAATTGATCCCATTGGATTTAGCTTGGATAGTTTTGGGGCCGACGGAAGCTATTTATTCAAGTCGAACACCGACGACAAAAAAAAGAAAAAGAAGAAAGGCAAACTGCCGGTCGACTTGAAAACAATTGACACCAGCGGAAAACTTCCCTCGGGAGAAGAGTTCCAGAACATCGATGAACTCAAGAAAATCCTCACTTCAAGTCAACGAACAGTCGTTATTCGAAACATTGTCGAACAAACGATGTCGTACGCGCTGTGTCGCAAGCTGCAATATTTCGACAGGCCGACTGTCGAAAAGATTGTTAAGGAAATGGACGAGACCAATGGGACGTGGGGCGATCTTTTTCACGCTGTTGCGGCCAGCATTGCATTTCGTGAAACGATAATCCCCGGAAAGTAATCCTATGCTTACTGAGAAGAACACGATGGGACGAAGGAGATTCTTGCGTGGCGCCGGCGTATTGCTGCCGTTGCCGTTTTTGAATCTGATGGCGTCGAACGCCCGTGCGGATGCTTTTCGTGAAAACCCACCCATGAGATTCCTGACGCTGTTCAAGCCCAACGGCGTTCATCCGCCTTCCTGGAACATCAATGGTGGGAGTGAGAACGATTTCAGGCTCTCGCCTTTGATGAAGCCGTTCGAGAAACACAAGGAAGACATATTGATTCTCGATAACATGGGGGACTTTGGTTTTTCGTCCCATGCCAATTCCACTCGCCGTTTTCTTTCCGGTCATCACTCGAACAATAACTCCGCATCGGTTGATCAGTTGATCGCTGACAAAATCAGTGGCGACACACCGCACCGTTCGCTGGAGCTAACGACCGAAGGACTGTTTCCGAGCCAAATCGGGTGTAGTTACATTTCCTATAACAAGAACGGCAAGCCGATACCGCGCGAGAGCGATCCGCAGTTGATCTTTGACCGGCTGTTTCGCAATCCTTTGGCCAGCCCAACTCGACGCAAACAGATGGCCAGTCTATTGGATCGAGTTTTGGAAGATGCAAACTCGCTTGTTCGCAAAGCCGGCCGCGAAGACAGACGGACGTTGGATGAATATTTGAGCGTCGTCCGCGATTCCGAAAAACGTTTGGCAACGCTCCAGCAGCATGAACCCAACGCCAAGATGGATGTCGATGCGTTTAAGCGGCCAGGTGCCGGAGCCAACCTCGACGAACAAGTCGATGCGATGCTTGACATGATCGTGCTCGCTCTTTGGACCGACTCGACTCGATGCATTTCCTATATGCTGGGCAATAGTAACAGCCGCATGATTTTTGACTTTCTTGGAATCAATGAACAGCACCATTACCTGTCTCACTTTTTCAGAAACTTTAACCGCTCCAATCTTGATTCGTTATTGAAAATCAGTCTTTGGCACATGGAGAAATTCGATCGACTGCTGACAAAACTCAAGTCCAAACGAGAGGGCGATGGAACGTTGCTAGATAACACACTTGTGTTATACGGCTCTGGAATGGGGCATAGCGACAACCACACGGCGACGCGAATTCCAATTGTTCTTGCCGGTGGTAAGGGCCTAATCAAAACAGGGCGCTACGTTCGGTATTCTAAAAACCAACAGCTGGGCGGACTGCACAAAGCCCTGTTAAGTAAATTTGGTGTTGATTCCAGGGCGTTTGCCAGTTCGGAATCGCCACTCTCGGGTCTCGACGCCTCCAATTTTGAGCCCTATCAAGAGCCTAAGTTTGCCAGTTGGATTAGGGCGGATGGCAACCAGATTCAGGTTCAGGGTCGGCTGAGAATGTCCGACAATCTCGATGAAGCTAAGATTTTCTTTGTCGATGTAGCGGGCCAGCCTTCCGTTCGCGTGGAGGTGAACTTCCGTGATTTTCACGACTTCAATTTGGCGTATCACTGTGGAACCGCGGTCATTATTAAAGGAACTGGCCAACAACAGGGTCAACGTTGGGTTATCGAAAAAGTCTCTGATTTGATTTCTGTCTTTGGCAGAAAACCAGGACAACAAAATGGTTAACCGCCGTTCAACCGGAGTTCGTGTTCGTCCAGGTTGTCAACGGCATGCCACGACAACACGGTGAGCGTTGTGGTTTGCATCTAAGCCGAGTGCCATTCTACTCAAACCGAGCGTCACTCCTTCAATGTGAACGTAATCTTAGCTAGATCGGGTTTGTCGCCCTGACAATCGATTAGCCGAAAAGCATTTACAGAACCGATTCGACATCCACGGTCGTGTTTGATTCAAGGCCAATTCAAATTCGAAATTCGTGTAAAAATGTGGCTGTCCCCATATTACACACAGTTATTGACTGAAGGGCGGTGCCGCTGTGGTTGTCCCTGCCGCGGCGCCCGCCCCGTGCCTGCTAATTGCTTTGCCGCTGGGCGTGGTTTTGGCGGATTGAGTGTGGATATTGCTGGCGGTACAATGTACTAAGCCACCGCCCCAATCGATCAGAGGAATCTTATGAATTGCTTACCAGTTCTACAAAACCTGAAACCTATAATCTGGTTCCCACCAGGCATATTCCTTTTTATGACCGTGATCAGTCCGACATTACTCTTCGCTCAGTCGGCAACGCAAGCATCTCCGCAGGAAGTTAATTCCGAATCGGTCTCAAAACCCGACAAGACACCCACCAAGAAGATTCTGTTCATTGGCAATAGTTTCACCTATTGGCGGGGTGGACTGGATCAGCATTTGAAAATTCTATCCGAAGCGATGTCCCCTCCGCTTGGCTACCAAACCAAAGCCGTCACCCGAGGTGGAGCGTCATTAAAAGTGCTGTGGAAAAAGACATCCGCTGTGGAGGAGATCAAAAAAGGCAAATACGACATTGTCATTCTTCAGGAGGATATCCCCGAAACCAGTGTCGAATCCTTCCGAATCTACTCAAAGAAATTTGTTGATCTGGTCAGAGAAACCGGAGCTCGTCCCATTTTGTTTATGGCTTGGGATTACGAACGCCTCAACTGGATCTCCATGGATGAGATTGCCAATGCTCACCTCGAGGTAAGCCGCAAACTGAAAGTTGAAGTTGCACCGGTAGGAGTTTCATGGGCACTTTCCAAAAAGCGGCAGCCGGATCTAAATATGTATATTTTGGATGCTGAACATCCGAGTGTTGCCGGCATGTATCTTTCGCTCTTGGTCATCGAATCGACGATTTCTGGAAAGAGTCCACTCACTCGATCAACCGAAAAACTCAAAACCAAAGGGCTCAAACAACTCGATGCCAAACGAAAACGGTACCTTCAGGAGGTAGCCCGAGATGCACTCAAAGTTTGGAAGCAGAAGTAAAAAACCCAGAGCGCCGGAACACCCCCCCATCGGATTTTTTCCCAGGCTTGAAAAAGTCGCCGTTCCTGAGGAGCACCGCAGGCTCGCCAGCCCCCAAAGCGGTGCATGCAACCTGTAGATTCTCTCCTTCGATCTCGACGAGTCCAGCCTTCTCCGCCTCCTCCTAGGCGATCCCTTCCTCCAGCCATTCGAGGTAACGTCGCTCAACCCCCTCCATCCCGGGGCGCCTGGCTGGAATGAGGGATGGGCCCCTAATTTCCCGGAAGGATCATCGAGGTCGAGTCGCTCAATTTTCCGTAGACCAAACAACGAAACGATGCGCAGCGTTCTGAACGATCCACAGCGTTCTCAACGATGCGTTTTGACAACCTATTTTTTCAACAATCGCGGGGAAGGCTTTTCGACCCAGCCGGCCTGTCGCTGACCTTTTCCAGGACGTTCGACATTGCCCAGATCTGCGCGGGCTTCTTCCGCAAAACCTTCGAGGCGCTTCACTACCTCCGGATTCGCCGCCGCCACATTGTGATCTTCATGAATATCCTTCGCTAGATTGAAAAGTTTTTGCTCAGTCTCGCCCTCGGGTTTTCCCCAGTTACGTTTCTTGGAATCCATCGCTACAAACAGTTTCCAATCGCCGGAGCGGACTGCCTGAAGCTGGTCCATCTGATAATAATAGAACGCCTTGTGCGGGCTCTTGGCATCGGGCTCCCCGCTGAGGATCGGCCAGATGTTCTTGCCGTCAATAATGCGGTCAGTCGGTACCTTGGCTCCCGCCAAGGACGCGAACGTGGGTAGCAGATCGATAGTGCTGGCGATCTCGCTGCTGCTTGCGCCGGCGGGAATGTGACCGGGCCAGCGAACAACGCATGGCACACGCATTCCGCCTTCGTCTGTGCGCCCTTTGCGTCCGCGCAGCGGCCTATTGCTGCCCTGCTTCTCGCGCGCCGAACCGTTGTCCGAGGTGAAGAGCACGAGCGTGTTTTCATCCAGGCCTTCTGATTTAAGGGTCTTGAGGATTTTGCCCATCGACCAGTCGATCTCCTGAACCCAATCGCCGTAAGGACCATCCTTGCTACTGCCTTTGAACTCTATACCGGGAACTAACGGCAGATGCACGGCGGTGTGTGGCAGATAAAGAAAGAACGGCTTTGATCGGTTCGCCTTAATGAACTTGACGGCCTCATCCGTGTATTGCGTGGTGATGGTGGTGTCGTTTTGCACGCGGTCAGCGATCACCGTTTCGTTGCGCATTAGGGGCAGCGGCACCTCCTTGCGGTTCATGTCATTGCTGTAGGGAATCCCAAAATAGGAATCAAAACCCTGACTTGTCGGCAGAAAATCCGGGTGGTCTCCCAAGTGCCACTTGCCTATACATGCCGTCGCGTAGCCCTGCTCTTTGAGCAATTCGGCGATCGTGATTTCACTAGGGTTCAACCCCTTGCGCGCACCGGGGAAGAGAACGCACAGATCTTTTTCGTCCACGTGCATGTTCACGCGTCGCGGATAACAGCCGGTCAACAGGCTTGCGCGGGAGGGCGTGCAAACCGAGCAAGTGGAATAAAAGTCGGTAAGCCGCATCCCTTCCTTCGCCATCTGGTCGAGCACCGGCGTCGAATGGGACTGCGAACCGAACGGACCAATATCGGCGTATCCAAGATCATCACAGAACACCACGACGACGTTGGGTTTCTGCGCCATCGCAAGGGCTGGTGGCCCGACTACCGCAACGGCTAATAAAGACGCAAGAATATATCTCGTCATATTGTTGGGACCCTTTCTCTAGGAAGCGAATGGTCTTGAAACCGCTTCTAGTCTAACTTGTAACCAGGTTCAAAGCACTAGCCTCGACAATCGGCCGGCAAACGCTCATCAAACGAATGTTTTTTGGAACGATGGACTGATAACTGACGCGATTGACGTACAGGTCGCTGGTGACAACGTGCGAGACATTTGCCGCCCGAAAGTGCCCGCCCATGCGGTTGCTGCGTGAAATTAACCTGTCAAATGCCACAGTCGTTTTCTGAGAGGCTTTTGGAGTAAAGAGTGGTTAAGCAGGTTCGGTAAAAAAACAGTGCTGTCCAAACAGCTTGACGATTCCGCGAGCTGCATCAGCCGTTTTGAAAAAACTATTTTCGAAATGCCAAAGTGCTCCGGATTTCGCTTTAGAAACACCGCATGGGTTACCTAATTTTTTGCCAATTTGGTGTCATAATTAGATGAGAGGGATCCTTGGCTTTTGCACGGCCCCATCACACCCAACACAGCCCCGCCTTCCGGTCGAAGGTGTTGAGGTAATTCAACACTCCAACTGAGCCAAAGGTCGAAAACAGTAACAAAGATGCTCGCTATTATTGTAGAAATCACAAATTGATTGTTGCGAGGCCCTTTAGGTGCTGTGACAATGTTGCTTTGCAACCAATAAACACCTCCCGTGAATCATGACGGCTTTGCATGAGTTCTTCGAGAGTTATTCTGAGGAAACCACTAATGCGGGTGTGCTCGGTCTGCCATGGACCTTTGACAACCGAATTGGCTAAGTGCGAAAAGTGTGGTCACGTCAACATTGACAACGACGGCTCTAAAGGATCCGAACACCAAGAACCGCCTGTTATCGATAGTCGTTCGCTGAAATTCAGGTTTTCAATTCGAGTGTTGCTTCTCGCCACAGCGGTGATCGCCATCGGTATCGTTGCATATCAAGTTTGGGATCAATTTACGGCTGAGTATCACCTTGAGGGCACGATCTTTTTTGCAGTGGACGACTTTAATAATAATGTGAATGGAGCTGAAGACTATGTTAATTGGCCAGTGCGGTTTGACTTGGAACTTGACCCGACGGCAAATATTAGGATTGCAGGCATCCCGGTTAAAAATGATGAAAGCATATTTTTTGAGATTGGTACGAGGTGGAAGTTTGGGCCTAGCGGGCCCATGAGCTATGCTGGCGCGACTTATCATACAACTGCTAACGGTTTCAATCGGTCAGAGAAAATAAGGGATCTCGAAACCCTCTTGAAAAACACAAGTAAGCGAAAGATAAATTCAGATCTCAATTTCCACAAAATTTTGATTGAGGAAAACCAAGGCAGAGAACGTAAGCTTGTCAAAGAAATCCTACTGGACAAGGGAAGCTGAAAGCTCAGACGAGAATTCAGATTCAACGTTAAATGAAATCGTTGTTGGCAAGTTGTCATCCCTGGGCTTTCCCCTTTGTTTGGTGTTAACTGCAGTGCCAAATAACAGAACGAACCAGCCACGTCTTGCTAATCAAAGGGCGTTCACCGTGTCATAATTAGATGAGAGGGATCCTTAGCTTTTGCAGGGCCCCATCACAACCTACAAGTCCCGCCTTCCGGTCATCTCATAGCGCGATACTCGGGGGGCGGGGCTTTTTTCGTTTCTACCCACCACTTAACGAAGGAGCCCCTTTATGACGTTTGCCCTTGTTTCGGCCAGCAGTGTGCTGGT
>JAPKBL010000237.1 GCA_028823415.1 Mariniblastus sp. | reverse complement strand
AACTAGGGCACAGCCAATCATTGCGGCGGAAGTCGGTTCGGGAGCAGCGACTAGTCCACCGGGACCTCCGAAAGTAAATGTCTGAGACAAACCAGGGCCATTAACGAAATCGTACGTAATTTCAAAATTCAGAGCAACGATATCGTCTGCGGCTAAGTCAGCCATTGTTATACCTGTTATCCAATCGAAATTACCGTTCGGGTCACCGGGGGTACCTCCCGAATCGTCCGTAAAGGTATAGCTTCCTCCAGAAGCTCTCTCGGCGGTTCCAACGACGAAAAACTCTCCATCACTGGAGTTTGAAGCAAGGGGTACAGAAAACCTGACAAAGTCGTCCGCATCAGAGCCCTTTGTTAGTTGGTTGAACAAGCTTGGGAATTCGTAACGGATGTTGGCCTTTTTGTCTGGGTCCCCCGTAAATCCATTCAGGTTCCAAGTATGACCAGTAGTGTGATTGGTGGCCAGGACGCCCGTGAAGTTCGTGCCTTGTGTAAAACTGAAATTCGATATCCCAGATGACAATCCAGGCCCAAAGTCCATCACCCAGTCTGCTTTTGATTGAGACGTGAAGCAAAGCAAGATCGCGAACGCTGAAGAAAATATTAATTTGATGATCATGTTGTGTATCTTTTTCAATAATCAAGTAGCGTTTTCTCGAAGAGGCTCTATTAAAATACCCCAAACCCTGCAAGTCAACCTAAATTATCAAAATAATTGGCATAATTGCCACCTGTGGGGGGACGAGGGGTACCGGCTCCACTGAGCTCCCAGGCGAATCGACTATTTCTCGGACGACGGTGTTTTAATTCTCCCAAGATGCTTTAGGGCTAAGTCATTCATCCCCAGTGACTTATAGCAAATGGCAAGTTTTTGATGGACTGCGTTCTTGTTGGGGACTCCCCTAAGTGCAAGTTGGAGTTCCGAAACGGCTTTCCTATGTTCATCGGATTTTAATAAGACGGTTCCCAGCGTATCCCGAAACCGGGGATTTTCAGGATTACGCTGAACCGCTGTCTCGGCTAATTCAAGGGCTCTCTCGAGGTCAGGGTTTTCACTGTGCGCCAGTATCCATGCCAGATTATTGATGATGACGACGAAATTATTGTTGATTAGGTAAGCCTGTTCGAGATGAAATTCGGCCGAATCACGGTCACCCTCAATCCATAAAATGTTGGAGAGCGCAAAATGAGCTAGCGCGGTTGGGTTGTTTCCTGTAACAATTTCTTCAAAGAGATTCCGAATTTTCTTCGCCTGTTCCGGTGATTCCTTTGCCTCCATAAATAGCTGGATCATTCTGGAATAAACAGCGCTGTAGTCGGGGTCTATTTCAATGGCCTGCGTCAAAAAGTCCATTTGGGTTTGGGCGTCAGCTTGTTTTCGACGCGCCAAGTCATACCGCATCGCATAAAAATCGGCCAAAGATCGAGTAATGAATTGATCCGGTTTAACCCGCCTTCCTTGCAAGAGGTACTTTTCTGCTTCGTCGTATTTCTCAAGAAGCGCCAATACATTTGCGAAGGCAACACGACCATTGTGGTCGAGTTGGTCGCTTCGAAATGTCCTTCGAAACGCGATCTCTGCTTTTTCCAGTGCGTTTCTGGATTCGGCATTTTGGCCGTTTTGTTTGTATAGCTTTGAGATTGAAATATAAAACGTAGGATTTTTCTCAGCGGCTTTGTTCAAGGAGACGATTGCACGGTCCGTTTGTTCCGTCGCAACATAATAGGCAGCCCAGACTTGTTCAATTTCGGGACTTAAATCACGAGATGCAATCAAGTGGTGTTTTAGTTTATTTAAGAGGGATGGATCGTCTGCTGAGCTCATTTGCCTGGCAATCGAAACGGCCACTAGTTTGTGAGCCGGCCCGAATCCCATTGCGTTATCCGGAGCGATTTTATTTATCAAGCTGAATGCCTGTCCGTCTTCCCCAGTTTGAGCCAGAATCAGTGCCCAATCATACTGCTGTCGTGGGGTAATGTTGTTGTCGGCCAGAATTCGCTGGTAATAAGTTTTTGCGAGTTCAAAATCTTGTCGATCGGTTGCTACCTGTGCGCCTCGAGCGTAGCGATTATCAATTGAGTCTCCATAGACAAAAATCTGGAAAAAAACGAACCCAAAGAGCCCAAGGATAGAGATGGCGGGTAATGCAAACACTAAGTCTCTCAGTTTCGCCCGACGAAGAGATTTGAAAATCCGAATTGGCTCGCGTAGAAGCGCAAAGGGGAGTGACAGGATGCGTTTTAAGACGCCGAGGAGACGGGAGGAAAAGCCAAGTTCTTCGTTCTCGTTCTCAGTGGTCGCGTCCTGAGTTTGAATTAAGCTGACGAGTCGTAGAGGGTATAAAAGTATCTTGAGCGGGAGTCCTGCAAAATCCAGCAACGATTTCCAAGGAGAGCGATGTCCAACGGGGCGATCGATGTAATCATCATCGATCAACCCACGTCGTTTTCGGTTCCAGCTACGGAATTTAGATTGGATGGACTTGATAAAACTCATAACGGGCGATTTTTAAATGTGTGTCGAATTTGGTTTTAGAAAAAGCAAGGCTGGAGATCTGTAGTGTCGGTTTTATTTAATTTGCAAATCGAGGGCTCAGAAGTATCTGTTTTCTAACAATATTGAATAGGGATTCAATTTCC
>JAPKBL010000033.1 GCA_028823415.1 Mariniblastus sp. | reverse complement strand
AACACAAGAGACTCCAACACAAGAGACTCCAACACAAGAGACTCCAACACAAGAGACTCCAACACAAGAGGCACCGGAGGGCGACAATCAGTTTAAGCCGGCAACCCCAGCAACCAATCAGATTGCGAAACCCAACAGAATTACCCGAACGTTAATAGTTACACCGGGAATTTCTGGGAAATCGCTTATGAACATGCTGATAGAAGCTTCCGAAACTGCAGAGCTTGAACTGGAAGAAGAGCAAATCATCGTCGACTCGGATGACATCCAAGAAGATGAGTCGGCCGCATCGACTGTTTCAGAAAATTGGACTGTCACGATGGAAGTGGCCCGTGCAGAAGAAGCCGACGAAATCATCGAGGCTTGGAGTCAAAATCTCAATCAGACGCCTTACTTTCCAACCACAAGTAAAGTGGGTGGACAGATCGCTGGCAAAACTCAGGTTCAAGCGTTGGTCGCAATTTTCGCAAGTCTACTTGGAATTATCGCATACGTTTGGATTCGCTTCCAAAACGTTGCCTTTGGTTTGGCGGCGGTGATCGCGTTGATTCACGACGTCCTGATTGTCATCGGTGCCATTGCCATTAGCCACTGGGTCGCCGGGGCACTTGGATTCATGGGGATCGTTGAGTTTAAGATTAGTCTCGAAATTATCGCTGCATTGTTGACGGTTATTGGCTACTCACTCAACGACACGATTGTTGTATTCGATCGAATTCGAGAAGTACGAGGAAAACGGACCGAGATCAATGCCGACATTGTCAACGCCAGCATCTCACAGACGCTCAGCCGTACTATCCTGACGTCGGTAACAACCTTCATCGTTGTATTCATCCTTTATTGTTTCGGCGGTGAAGCGATTCATGGATTTGCTTTCGCACTGGTCATCGGTGTCTTGGTCGGAACCTATAGTTCTATCTTCATCGCGTCGCCAGCATTGCTTTGGTTGATGAACACCGTTGGCCTTAACCCCGGTGAAGTCGATCCCGAGACGGCCTAGGCCAGTTATTTAGACTCGAAAACTATACCGGTCGACGACCATTCGTCGGCGGGGGCGAGTAAAAAAATTAGAGAGCTGCCATTGCTTAGATGGCGGCTCTTTTTTTGTGGACACGTATTTTTTTACCGTCAGTAGAACTTACCATCACTTTAAACGATGGCATTCAGGCTCGGGCCGACTTCTTCGCAACGACGCGGTCACAATACAATACAGCCCGAAAGGTTTACCTGACCCCAAAATCCGGCATTCGAAATCGCCACTAATGCTTTGAGAACACGGTTAATTCAAGTCTTTGCGCGGCAGTGTGCAATATTTCATTGGTTACATTAACTTGCCATGGATTGGCGTATTATCCTCTAGCGCTTTGCGAGAGGATTGAATTTGGTAGCTCACCAAATAATAGACTCGCTTTTACTTGGAGACGTTGATGGGTTCATTTCAACAAATTGCAATCAGTATTGTCTGCCTCTGTATTGCATTCGGATTCGGCACCTACGTCAATACGCATCCGTCGGGACCGACCGGTGAGACGATTGACGTAGTTCAACAGAACACATCTGAGACGAGTTCAAACGAGTCGATCCAGGATCTAGAATTCGTCGAAAAACGGCCAGCCAGAATGGGGATGATGCGCAGTCCCCTTAAACCAAGACTTACTCTCCCCCCCAGTTCCTTTGGTGGGAATTCGATAAACCAGCCGCCCATGCTCCCTTCTCCCAGCGATTTAAATAGTCGCAGCCGAGAAGAGGAACAGTCGCCGCCCCCACCGGAATCCACAAGTTCGCACGCCGTAGATAATTCTATCGTGGCTCTTTTTCAAAATAACGGCACCCCTGGAATCGCCCAGTCTAATGATGTGCCAGATTTTGCCGATGCCGCCAACGAGGCTGGAGCCATGAGCAGTTCGCTGGAATCACCGCAAACCGTCCTATTAAAGAAAATTCCCCCAAATGAACGCGGAATTGTGACTCGCGAATCTCCAACGAATCGACGTCTCACCCAAAAGTCGTCAATAACACCGCCGACGGAGCCGGATACGGAGCCTTTTTTACAATCGTTGGAGGCCGAATTTACCGCAAGCGATTTCGAACCTCAACTGTTAGGGGCCAACCGCAAATCCACAAGGATTAAGTCACTGACTCAACCGCCCAGTACACTTGTAGAAACCTCGTCCCGAGAAAGATCGGATTCGGCCACCTCCGTCCCAGGCAACAATCCAATCTCAACCGATTTAACCTATTCGATTGGGGAATCGCCAGCGACCGATACGCGGCGCCGCATTCCGTTCAAACTTAATACAGCGAGAACGCAGCAATTAAAGGACGTAAAAACTCGAAGTGAATCTTACGACAACTTTAAAGAACACATCGTTCAAGAGAACGAGTCACTGCAGTCGATTTCAAGTGACTACTTTGGAAAACCGGACTTCTATCTCGACATCTATCTCGCTAATCGAGAAAATCTGAGAAGTCCCGTGGGAATCAAACCGGGAACGAAACTGAAGATCCCCACGATCGACCAACCTTAATTGGCCGTTGGCTATTTCAGCTTAATTGATTTCAGCTTAATTGATTTCATTCCAATTGATTTCTGTCCAATTGATGCGGAGCGGACTAATCCGAATTTAGAAACTACACCGACGCTACCCAGATCACACCGTTTGGTAGACACCTGCCAAAGAGTCAACGTCTCCGGTAAACGACTTTACTCGTCGTCGCCAGTGTCTATTTCACGCGTGATCCAAGGAAACTTGTCCGCGTTAGCTGCAACCTTGTTTTCGAACAATCGCGTGGTGATCGCCTGCCAAAATTTGTCGACTCTTGGTGTCGCAATCATTTCCAAGCCAGAGAATCGGTTCTTTTTGATGTTGTATTTGATTAACGCACTTGCCTTTAACCTTTCGGCTTCGTCTTTGATCTTAGAATTATCAGGACGGTGTTTTTCGAGTATCTCTACGATGTCTTCGGATTCCTTCGACGTTTTTTCAATGCTACTCCAAATAACCAACATCGGCATCGCCCCGGTGCCATCGACTCCGGTGAACAAGGGATGCTTTATATTGTTCATCATTGAAATACCAGCCAGTTTCCTAACCGGCGAAACCAACATCAACGATTTGACGTCCTGGCCCTGCTTAACCCCCCGTGGGTTATGAGATGGGAAAGCATACCAGTCGTTCAGAACCCATTGAACGGCCAAAACCGATGTATCGCCAACGGCAACAAGCGAAAGGAGGTCGATGTTTACCTCTCCCTCGTTGTGTTTTTGAACCAAGAATTTCTTGCACCGCTCAATATCTTTTTGTGCAGACATCACTTCCTGCTTGCGAAATTTCTTATAATCCAAAGGTTTTTTAAAACCTTCTGCCGACACGCTTTGTCCATGACCACGAAGATCGGGAACAATTACTGCGTGGCCTAATGATTGCAGATATCGCCCGTACTTGAGTAACTCGCGGCGATCGCCTTCCCATCCATGTAAGAGAATAAAGGGCATCGCTCCGATAGATTCAACTCCCTTCGCTTCGTCTTTCTGTTTGGGCGGTGCGAAATATGTACATTTCAGTTGAACCCCATCGGAAGTGCCAAGGACTAGTCCCTCAGGTTTAGGAATTTCGACCTTATCATCCGCAGCGGAATCCGCCGGGCGTTGAATCTTTTCACCTTGCGGTGGCGGGGAAACCATGGAGCTTCCGACCGCAAGAACCGCTTGATGCTGTAATGCTGAAACTGATAATGCGACGAAAAATGCGGTAACTTTGAGAGAACCGAAGAAAAATTTAATTCGAAAAGAATGGGTTTTTTGCATAACGGCTATTTCGCCCCAGTGATTAGCATTTGAATTGAAAAGACTCGAGAATCGGTGCTAACGAT
Organism: Mariniblastus sp.; assembly: GCA_028823415.1. Taxonomy (GTDB): domain Bacteria; phylum Planctomycetota; class Planctomycetia; order Pirellulales; family Pirellulaceae; genus Mariniblastus. The sequence continues at coordinate 39,344 of JAPKBL010000033.1, read as the reverse complement.
AATAAATCTTAGGCCATTAATCATAGCAAACTGCGAAGGATTTTGCATTTTGCCCGCACATTGGGATGTGTCGACCTAACTTCTGTTAAACTCCTATTTATTCAACAATTTTAATTTTGGCCCAATCCCACTCGAATCCTCGATTCCTAACCCTACAATCCGTCCCCACATCGTTTGAATTCATGGAATAAGAGGCTGCATTTCCCTTGCCAAAGAACGTCTGGCAACGGAAAATGCTAGAATATACTAGGGAATGGTTGAAAAGACGTTTTACCCTCTCCCAGAATTTGGAGATTGAGTTGAGCATCCGCAGTATGCGCCGTTGGTGGCAAGTGAAAACAGGGAAAATGGACACGCCGATCGACGGTGAAATTCCATTTTGGGTTGTAAGTCTCGGGTTTCATCTCGTGGTCATCATATTCCTTGCGCGAATCATGATGCCAGAAGAATCCGTCAAAGCGGTCAACTTGATGATCGATGATGCCGTCGATCAGGTTGTCGAAGAGGATATCCCAATGGAAATCCAGTTTGACGAACTGCTAACCGAAGAAATCGGTGCTGACGGCGACGATGGATTCGAAACTGCCGCTGCACAAGCACCGATCATAGATCCGATCTCAGAGGACGCTATTGATCTCGAGATGCAATTACGAGACGTTGCCGACATCGTCACAGATAATGATTTCATCGAGGCAACCGCCGAAAGTATGGCAATCGTTCCCGTCAAAGGATCGGTTGGAAATTCCGTCAAAGCCGCTTCGGGTGCTGTTGACCGAATGACGCAGGAAATTCTGATGTCAATGCAGGAACGCGAAACCGTCGTGGTCTGGATGTTTGACCAGTCGGCAAGCCTAATGGAACAACGCGAGGAAATCGTTCAACGGTTCGATCGCATTTATGATGAGCTAGGAATCCTCCAAGCTGCGGGACATGCTTCGTTTGCCGACAAAAAGCAACCTCTTTTGACGCAAGTTTACGCCTTCGGTTCTCAAATCAAACCGCTTCTGAAAAACCCAACACCAAGTCTAACCACGATCAAAGAGGCCATTCAATCTATTGAACGTGATTCGACTGGAATTGAAAATGTCATGGAAACGGTAGTGATCGCGGCGAAAGACCACGCGTCTTACCGACGGATCGATAAAACCACCGGCAAACCGAAGAATAACGTCATGCTAATTATCGTCTCCGATGAATCGGGCGATGACAAGAATCAAGTCGACAACGCGATTCGGATCTGTAACCAACATCAAATGCCGGTTTACGTCATCGGCGTCCCTGCGCCGTTTGGAAGAACCAACACCGAAGTCAAATGGGTTGATCCAGATCCCGAGTTCGATCAATCCACCCAATGGGCACTTGTATCGCAAGGCCCAGAATCGGTTATGCCTGAACGCCTTCGACTCGATTCGACAGGTACTTTTGGTGACTTAAACATGATCGACTCAGGGTTTGGGCCATTCCATCTGACTCGGCTGAGTTATGAAACTGGCGGGATATATTTCGCGGTTCACCCAAATCGAAACACCAATCGACGCGTCAAGAAATGGGAGACGAAGAGCTATTCGGCGTCTCTTCAGCATTTCTTTGACCCCAAAATCATGCGTCGCTACAAGCCTGACTACGTTACCAATCAAACCTACCTCGCTCGGTTAAAAGCCAACGAGTCTAGGTCCGCCTTAGTAAAGGCGGCTACATTTACGACCACAGGAACTCTGGAATCACCCGTCCTTCGCTTTGAAAAATTAAACGAGGCTGCATTCGTCTCTAACGTAAGTGCGGCTCAACAAACCGCTGCGATCGTCGAGCCGCAAATTAACCGATTGTACGAAATGCTGAAAGTCGGTGAAGAATCCCGACCGGATGAAGTTTCGCTGCGGTGGCAAGCTGGATTCGATCTGGCAATGGGGCGAGCCATTGCCGCAAAAGTCAGGGCCACCTCGTACAACGCAATGCTCGCGCTTATTAAAACTAAATTAAAATTCGACCCGCCCAAAAATAAGAAAACCCCCCAAAACAACACCTGGGTTTTGGTCCCTGCCGATGTTGTTCAAACCGGAAGCCAGGACACGAAATTACTGGAAAAGGCAAGCAATTACCTCAACCGTGTGGTCGAAGACCACCCCGGGACACCTTGGGCATTGTTAGCCCAAAGAGAATTGGAAACTCCAATCGGGTGGAAGTGGGAACAAGACTACACCGCACCCCCACAACCTCGTGAGCCAGGCCCTAATAACAATAACAATAACAACGCCGAGCCAAGGATTCCGCAACCGCGAATGAATGCGGTCCCAAAAACGAAACGCCCGCCTCCCAAACTATAAGACAATAAAAAAGCCCGTGGTCGTAACCACGGGCTTTTTTTATTTGTCTCAAGCTGACAAGATGCTAATTCATCATTGCGTCTTCGGCGAACGAATCCATTTTGTCATAAGCAACGAACAGTCGAGAAATATGATCTGTTAGACGGGAAAGATAAAATGCCTCAAACTTTCGCTTGTTGGTCTGAGAGACGGGGCGCCCATTTTCTGGAAACGCAAAAAAATCAGGCCCATCGGAAAACGCAACCTGTCCCCCTTTTTCGATATCATAAACGGTGACTGTCAAATCGGCCTGGCCTTTGTACAGTGTCGCCCCGTCATGAATTGTATAAGAGCCGATTTCAAGCACAATCAACATCTCTGCTTTCACTTCTTCACCGATGGCCACAACGCTGGACTCCTCCCAGCCATTCTCATCAATCCATGACTCAACTTTCCCCGGTGAAACGACTTCCACATCCTTGACGCCGCTGGCGATCTTGCCACTTACGTGCTTGCCCACCGAATAAGTTAGCGTATCCGGGCCATAGGCCGAGGCGTCCGAGAGACACAAGATTGCTACCCGCTTACCCTCCAACCCAGCAAATTTTGGAGGTATTTTGTGGCCTTTGATCACATACAACAACTGTGCCATTTGCTGAATACAGCCGGTCGAAGTCGTAAGTATTGCTAATGGAATTACGATCGTTAACGCACAGGTAGCGAATCGTATCCCCAGTCTGCCGCCGGTAAATTTACTCATCCTTGATCCCATTCTCAAATTTGACGCAATGGTCAGTTGAAAAAATCGCGTTTTAGTCGCGGGGAGCTTAGCGGCAGGCAAAACATGGAGCAAGGGCATTTAATGGAGCAGGGCACTCGGTGAAATCTGATAGCAACCAATTGAATCAGTGGATTGCCCAATCCCCATACCCATACCCATACCCATACCCAAATGAGTGGATTGTTTAGTCCTCATACTGGTCTTCGAGCTGAGCAGCCTGTTTTTCGTTAATTTTGACGCGACGAATGCCTTGCCCTTTTCCCGATTTTGGATCGAGATCAATCACAACTCCGGATATTTGGACATTGCCAGTCGCCACATCAAAAGGAATCGGCCGGAAAGTAAGCGTCGCCTTCAACACTTTCTCAATCTTTCGCCCCAAAATGCTCTCGTGCGGCCCCGTCATCCCAACATCAGAAATGAAAGCAGTTCCCCCCGGAAGAACTTGCTCGTCAGCGGTCGGCACATGCGTATGAGTTCCGCACACAGCGGTGACGCGACCATCGAGATGGCGCCCCATTAGCTGTTTGTCGCTGGTCGCTTCGGCGTGAAAATCACAAAATCGAATTTTGACTCTTTCGGGAATTTCGTCGAGGACAACATTGGCTTTCGCATAAGGGCAGTCGACCGGTTTCATGAACACTCTGCCGATCAAACTAAAAACCGCAACCTCTCTGCCGTTCTCCGCTTTGACCACAGTCCATGTCTTACCTGGCGCTTCGGCCGGATAATTCGCCGGCTTAACGATATTGTCCTTCTCCTCAAGGATCGGCATGATGTCTTTCTTGCGGTAAATATGATCCCCAAGAGTAATGCAATCGACCCCGGCCCCCACAAGCTTCCGATAGATTGAAGGAGTAATTCCGGATCCGTTTTCAGCATTCTCACCATTGACGATCACTAAATCGATGGACTCTTCACGGCGAAATCCAGGCAAAGCCTGCATAACTATCTCGACACCCGGCTTACCTACGACATCACCAATAAACAGAATACGCACAGATTTGTTTCTTTCTAAAATTGGAACCTATGACGATCCTCGCCGCAGGACTCCCCCTTTTCAATGTCAAGCACCAAACATGGCCGCTAGGCAACCCTTTCGGCAGTTTAAAATCCGCAGTGCGATACCCCGGCAGCAGGCGACCATCCAGTCAGCTCTATCGCGCCAATTCCGTAAATCTCGATTCGCGAATGACGACAACCTTAACCTCGCCGGGGTAAGACAGACGCTCTTCGTAAGCGTTAGCGATATCCCGACAAATTTTTGCCGCCTTGGAATCATCCGCATCTTTGGCCGCGGCTATCACGCGGACTTCTCGGCCAGCTTGCACCGCAAACGCTTGCCTTACGCCTTTGAATTCCTTCGCAATTTGCTCCAGTTCTTCCATGCGTTTAATGTAACGATCCAATGATTCACGACGTGCTCCAGGGCGGGACGCACTACAAGCATCTGCCGTAGCAACCACCACCGTGTAAGGGTATTCAACGAGTATCTCATCGTGATGGCCCAGTGCAGCATGGACGACCTCAGGGCCCTCACCATACCGCTTTAGAAAATCAGCACCAATCTTGGGATGGCCACCTTCCATGTCGTGATCGGCCGCTTTACCGATGTCGTGTAATAAACCACATCGTTTTGCCATCCGTCCATCAAGCCCCATCATTTCCGCCAACAGCCCAGCAATGAATGCAACCTCAATGCTGTGGCGAAGTACATTTTGACTATAGCTGGTTCGAAAATGCAGCCGGCCCAGCAAATCAATGACTGGATTTTTTAGACCATGAACATCCACTTCCTGGGCTGCCTCGGTCCCTTTTTTGCGGATCAAACCATCCATTTCTGCTTGAGTCTCTTTGACGACTTCTTCAATTCGAGAAGGATGAATTCGCCCATCAGCAATCAATTTATCGAGAGATAGCCGTGCGACTTCGCGACGAACCGGATCAAAACCGCTAACAATTACCACGCCGGGCGTATCGTCAATGATCACATCGATTCCGGTTTCCTTTTCAAAGGCCCTGATATTCCTACCTTCTCTTCCAATGATTCTTCCCTTCATATCGTCATTGGGAATGTCGATCGTACTGGTGGTATGATCCGAGGTATGACTCGCCGCAAAACGCTGCGTCGTCATCATGAGAATCTCTCGAGACTTTTCCTCACAAATTTCCTGCATCCGTTTCTCATGAGTCAGGATTCGCCCACCCACTTCATCCTCGAGTTCATCTTCCAATAACTTTAGCAGGCGTTTGGTCGCTTCTTCTTTGTCGAGCCCGGTCATCTGATGCAGCTCTCTCCGCTGCTTTTCGAGAATGCCGTTGAGATCTTTCTCTGTCTGGCCGACCTGTTCCAACTTGACTTTCAATCGGTTCTGGGACGATTCAATGAATTGTTCCTGCTTCTTTAAATCATCGCTCTGTTGCTGCATCCCGGACTCGCGTTTATCCAGCTGCCGCTCGCGCTGGTGAATTTTTTCACGCGATTTACTCATCGTTCGCTCGGACTCAGCCTCGCGCTTGAGTCCGACTTCTTTAATCGCTACTTCTGCGTCTTTGACTTTCGCATCTGCGTTGCGCTGCGCCTCGTCGAGAACCAACTGAGCTTTCGCTTTTGCCCCCCGACCAATCATTACACCATACAAAAGAACTATACCAATACCGACGGTCAAACCAACGGCGGCAAAGATCATCTCCGGAGTTGTCATTGCTAACATCAACCACCCCTCTCTTATATCTGGAGTGACGGCAATCCTGAACCAGATCTCCTGGTCGACAACAAGTAAGATATCAACGTTAGTAACAACGGATCAAAATCAAAAACGATCTCGAAATATCCGCTGAACCCAGTCCGGCAAGAACAGCAGGGGCACAGACGACTCCCGCTGAAAAGATTGACGATCCCAACCTGGCTCCTCGCAACTGCTCAACAACGACAACCAATGAAATTCATTTAGCTGCCTAACCCGTCTGCTTAGCCATCTGGCATTGAAGCGGTGTTGAACCGAAACCGAAACCCATCCAACCAACGGAATCAGAAACGCAAGCTCAGCCCAATCTGAAGGGCGGTTTTGCTCTCCAGTGATTGCAGGGGACAACTTGCGCACGGCTGGTGAAAGCCGCAAAAAGACGCTCAGGATTAGATAGACAAAATCCATGGCTTACCGTAGGAGAATGTGTTGGAATGCTCGAAAAGATACCAACGATTCAATTTTCTTAGCTCATTGCCGACTTAAAGACCCAACCTAGGGTTGTGTCACAAAGTCAGCTGTTAAAATTACACTCGAGAATAACCTCCCGAAAATTGCGAGTAGGCATTCTGATCGCATTGTAACAAAACTAAACAAAAACACAATCAATCCTATTTAAGTAGCAATTACTTCCCTTGAAAGAGCTCGAACAAAAAGTTGACCTCGCTTTTCGATGTGCTGACTGGACACCATTTAAAACCCTAGTTGCGGTTTCAGGCGGGCCAGACAGCGTTGCCGTTTTGCGGGCTTTGTTGGCCAATTCAAAATCGGTTTCTTCCGCCGCAAAGAAGAACTTGATCATTGCTCACGTCAATCACGGTATCCGCGGTCCTGAATCAGATCGAGATGCCCAATTCGTAGCAAACCTTGCGGCAGAACTTAAGCTGTCTTTTATCGAACGTTCACCCGAAACGAACCAAACAGGCGGCCAATCGGAAGAGGACTTGAGAAACTTCCGATACGAACGACTCCAAGCAATGGCAAACCAGTGTGGCGCTCGCTATTTAGTGATGGGGCACAACCTAGACGATCAAGTCGAGACGATTCTATTTCGTTTTCTTCGAGGCACCGGGATAGGCGGACTAGCGGGAATTCCCTCGAAACGACTCGCCAGCGACGCACTGACCATCGTCCGACCTTTATTGAGTGTCAGCCGTTTTGAAATCACTCAATACCTCAATGAAATTGGGCAAAAAACACAAGAAGATAAATCAAACCTCGACTCAAATTACACTCGTAATTTTTTAAGAAACGAGCTTATTCCAGTTTTGAAGGACCGATTTGGCGCCTCGGTTACTGAGTCCATCACGCGTCTCGGAAATCAGGCCCGAGAGATGGATGGCTTTTTGATTGAGAATTCGCAGCAACTAGACATCATCATCGAACAAGATTCTTCAAATCAGATTGTGATTCAATGCGAATCGCTAAAGAATGAATCCGACCTTCTGATTCGGACTTGGCTGCGAGAACTTTGGATTCGAAAAAAATGGCCAAGACAAGCGATGAGTTCATCTTGGTGGTCCAAAATTTCCTTAGCATTGTCCACGCCCCAAGATCAGGTTCTGAACCTGCCTTGCATGATCCGATTTGAAAAAACTGGATCGAAAGCCACTTTTACTCGCCAAAACGGGTCAACCTAGGCGTTCATGGTCGTCACAAGCTCCCTATTTCAAGCTTGTGATGTTAAACGGGGCCGAATGTACCAAAAACGCGGCGGTGCTCCGTGACAATCCTTGGGAAGGGGGATGTTTTTGGTTTCCTTGGTTAATTTTGATGGTTATACTGTTCGGCTAAAGTTAAATCACCAATGGGCGAATCAACCACTCTTGCATCGATCAATCAATTGAGATTTGTGGAGCCCGCTTCCACTGTTCTATTTCATAGGTAACCAAGCATGTCAGACACCACCGTGAGTCAGGCTGAGAACGAAACAAATATGTTTTTGTTCTGGGGCTGCTTTATCGCACTTATTACCACAGCATTCGGATTTATTACCCGGATGTTCTTATTAGATGATCCTGCGATTGTTGCAACACTTGGCCTCGATCCGGCTGAAGTCGGTGCGTTCAAGGGGATTCAAGTCTGGCCCTTTGCCTTGAGCATCATCATTTTCAGTCTCATCATCGACAAGGTGGGCTACAAATTCTCGATGATGTTCGCTTTTGCCTGTCAGTTCATCTGGGCCGTGATGGGTGTTTTTGCCTTGTCGACAATTGACGCAGATCCCGAACGAGCCAAATTTCTGATTTACTGGGGCGGTCTGATTCTCGCGCTGGGCAACGGAACGGTTGAAGCGTTTATCAACCCGGTCGTTGCAACCATGTTTGACAAAGACAAAACCAAATGGCTGAACATCCTTCATGCGGGATGGCCAGGCGGACTTGTCATTGCAGGAATTCTCGTCATCTTCATGGGAGAACTTCCGTGGACTATCAAATTGGCAACGATTGCAATCCCAGCAATCATCTACTTCCTGATGTTAATCAAAGTTGAGTTCCCCAAGCAGGAGCGTGTGGCTGCGGGAGTGAGCTACAAAGACATGCTTTCTGAATTCGGTATTCTGGGAGCTGCTGTGGTCGGCTTCCTAGTGACGCTTCAATTGATGGACTTTTTTCCCGAAGGCAACAAGATGGTCTTTATGGGAATCGGAGTCGCCATGGTGGTCGCCTTCGGGTTGTACACAAAAAGCCTTGGTCGCCCGCTGATGTTCGTGCTAATCCTCATCATGATGCCTTTGGCCACGACTGAAATCGGCACCGATGGTTGGATCTCGGGAATCATGAGCTCGGTGGTTACATTCCACGCTGGGTGGATTCTAGTTTACACATCCTTCATCATGATGGTATTGCGTTTCTTTGCCGGCCCAATCGTGCACAAACTTTCGGCCCTCGGCCTACTAATCCTAAGTTGCGTCCTAGCGATCGCTGGACTGTGGTTTCTTTCCTTCGCACAGGGCGTTGCAGTCATTTTCGCAGCGGCGACTTTGTACGCTCTCGGAAAGACCTTTTTCTGGCCAACCATGCTGGGAATTGTTTCTGAGCAAACGCCTCGCGGTGGTGCTTTAACGCTGAACGCAATTTCTGGAATTGGAATGCTGGCAGTTGGCACCCTCGGTTTTCCCTACATTGGTGCACTTCAAGCTGATAAGGAAATCCAAGCGGTCAAACCGCTCTTCGCATCGGTTCAGGAAGACCAACTACTGACTGACAAGAAAATCTACGAAATCATTCCTTACCAGGTTCTGAATATGGAAAAGGTCAATGAATTGGTAGTCGACAAAGCTCCAGAGGCAGAACAAGCGAACCTCAAAGATAAGATCGATACAGCCAGAAAAGGAAGTGGACAAAAAGCACTTGCCAGCATGACGATTTTCCCACTGATTATGTTGCTTTGCTACATTGCGATGTGGTTCTACTTCAAATCGAAAGGTGGGTACAAACCGGTATCCCTCAACGATGGACATTAAAAACAGTCATGCCACTTTTAGGTCTCCCCAATCGGAGACAGAAAAGGGCTAGCACTTATTGACCAATCAAGGGACTCCCGTCGGGAGTCCCTTTTTTTATGCAACCACGGTCTCTAGTAACGAAAACTCATCTTTTGGAATCTACCGACTACGACTACCATTCGACTTGATTCCAGTTCTGATGAGTTTTTTGTGCAATTTCAGCAACCTACATTTCGGTCAACATCTCGATCCCCGAGGAGCAGGTCTTCGTTTGGGCGGTTGTTGCGCTTCCTTGCGGTGCTTGCGATGGTTGGCGGCGCGGCATTCATGCTCTTCAAACAGACAGTGCAGAGTCAGCTCCAGAATCAAATTTTAAGCAAAGTCAGCGAAGTCCTTCGGGGCACGGACTTAACCTTCGACCTCGAGCAAGCTCGATTCCATGAGGGCAGGGGGATTCAGTTAAATAACGTTAGCCTGAACTTAGGGCCAAGCGACGCCTCCGGTCCACAATCCCATCTAGAAATCTATGAGGCATTTATTCATGCCCGAATTTCTATGGCGCAGCTAATCGCCGCGGATCTTCCAATCGAAAAGATCGATATCACGCGAGCAAAATTAACGCTCGTTCGCGACCAGAATGGCGAATGGGACTTTAGCAACATCATTGATTCTTTCCCAAAAACAGATTCGAAGAATCCAATTCAAATTGAATTCAGAGACTGTGAAATTCGAATGATCGATGAGCAGAACATTAATAGCCCGCCCATCACATTGACCAATGTTAACTTCAGGCTCGGCCCGCGACTAAACGATGGGAATAAGTACCAGCAATTTGAGGGAGCGTTTGAAAGTAAGGCAATTTCAAAAATCGCTTTCCAGGGGTTTCTTCACCCGCCAACGAAAAAATGGAAGGCTAAATTGAGTGCGACCAACGCCCAACTCTCTAGTGGTCTGATCAAATTGCTACCGCCTACCATGCAAGATCAAATGAAAGAACTGCGGGCTGTCTCCGGGAAAATCAACCTGGAGGTCGAGGCGAACGGACTGGCAACTCTCGAGGAAATCCCCGAAATCCAAATCAACGCAATGGTTGAGCAACTAACGATTGACGACAATCGACTTCCCTTTCCAATTCAAAATGGCAGCTTTAATTTTCAGTCAAGCAACGAACTTGGCAACGAGTATATTTCAATTAAAAATGCGTCCGCCAGATTCGGCGAGGCCCAATTCAGGTGTGACTATTGGCATCGTGGATTTCTTCTTGACCCGAAACAATCTAGGTTGAACGGCAGTCTTGACAATTTTAATTTCAATAATCAAGAACGCCTCATGAATTGGTTCCCTGAATACTGCACTAAATTTTGCAGTGAATACTCTCCATCGGGCACCAGCGATATCGCGTTTGAAATTGAACACGACGGCGACACCATGCGCCGATCGATAAACGCTGACCTGAAGGACATGTCATTTTCATTCACAAAACTCCCTTACGAAATTGCGAACTGCAAGGGAACCGTAACGCTCAACAATGACAAGTGCGACTTTTACGTTCAATCGAATTCCGGTGACGATCTGATTACGCTCAAAGGTAGCGCACGTGGCGTTGGCAAATCACCGACCTATGAAGTCAACATTTCAGCTCCGGGTGCTTTGCCAATTGATCAAAAAATGAGGAATGCGATCAACGCACAACCCAAAATGGCATCCATCATTAATCGATTTGGAATCCAGGGACAGGTCAGCGGGACGGGGCGAGTTTTTAAAAATTCACCCGACGGTGATGTAAATCGCGAGTTCGACGTTCGATTAAAAAATTGCTCGATCCGCCACGACAATTTTGACTATCCAATTAACGAAATTGATGGCCTGATTCGAATCGAAAACAACGATTACCGTTTCCATAATCTAACTGGTAAAAACCACCAAGGAAGAGTCACGTGCGATGGCTATTGGAACTCGAACGACGGACTCGACGTAACCTATCTTTGCGAATCAATCCCTCTTGATGATACGCTCAAATACTCGCTCTCAAGTGAACTCCGGGAGATTTGGGACAGTCTACGTATCCGCGGGACGCTCGATCAACTCAAAGTGGACATGACGATGCCTCTCGATGCATCCGAAATTGAATTAGCAATGACAGCCAGAATGGGCAGCCGAAACCTTCATCCCAACCCCAATCAAATATCCATCCGTCCCGTTTGGTTCCCTTACCAAGTGAACGACCTCACGGGACAGGTCAGTGTAGAAAACGGCAAAGTCACACTCACCAACATTCAGGGAAATCACGGTCGCACTAAACTTCTGTGCCAAGGGAGCGGGGCTTTCACCAACAATGACTGGTTCATCGATATTGGCCAAATGGAAGTCTCCTCACTTAAGGTCGACGGAGACCTTATTGATGCCGTCCCCAAAGAGGTTGCACCAGCAATTAGGCAACTTGATTTCCAAGGAATCATCGGAGTCAGTGGAGCATTAAGAGTTGAAAGTGCGGGCCGCGAGCCAATTCAAAACCAGCCCGGGCAACCGACCATCTTAGGCAACGGTCCCTTGCAGGCAAGACTGTCATGGACAGACATTCGATTCGACATGAGTGGCGCAAAAATGCTCATCGGAATGCCGATTGAAAACATCTATGGCTTTATCACTCTGAGCGGCAAATCGGACAGCACTTCAACTCATTGCAGTGGCAATATCGATCTCGAAACGATCTCGGTCTACGGTCACCAAGTGACCGAAATTAAAGGCCCAATTTGGATGGACGATTCAATTATATTAGCGGGAAATAAAAATGACATCCGACTAAGACCAGAGACTAGCCCTCCAATTTTTCTACCCATTTCCGGAAAAATGCACGGAGGTGATGTGGAATTTAATGCCGAGATGGATACAGCGGGTACGAATCAGTACTCACTCGATGCACAACTTAAAGATGGCAGTCTCAAGGAATCGTGCAAAGAATTCGGAACCGATGCCCGAAACATCGATGGTAAAAGCACGGCTTTTATAAATCTCTATGGGGACAACGAGGGAATTCAATCTCAGTCAGGCAATGGCGGTATTAAATTAAGCGAAGCAGAAATTTACGAACTTCCAATTTTCCTGCGTCTACTCACGATTCTCAACCTCAAAGACAATCACGCTTTTGACCAAGCTGATATTAAATTCAACGTCCAAGGTGACGAAATCAATTTCGATTGGATGAAATTCAGTGGCAATGCCATTTCTCTCATTGGCACTGGAAAAATGAATCTCGACCAAGACCTCGACTTCAAATTCCACTCGGTCTTCGGACGCGACACATTTGGGAATACACTTCTCAATAAAATCTACCACAAGAGTAGTGAACGCATCCTCCAAATCGAAGTTAGTGGCACCGTCGAAAACCCCAAAACGAAACAGCGATGGTTAAATCAGTTAGGTGACCCCGGCCTGCTCAGCAACGATCGAGCACGGTGAACAACAAACCCAATCGCATCTCATTTCTACTTAACGTGATCGACTATAGTCGCTAAAAACGCTTACCCGAACAATGACTTGGATCCAATTATGAAAACGGATGCAACTTCTGGAATCAACGGAACCTCCGACATGACCTTAGCCTATCAAGCACTAAGATCCGGAAAGGCACCGCAACATCCATCAAATGAGTTGAAAATTGACAACAACTCCATCTCAGATACTCTCGAAACAACCGAGCGGGAGGGGGATGGAAAAAGCGAACGCCAATCCGCCCCGGCCCCTGATCCCCCGCGTCTCCCACTCGAACCTGGTTCGCATTTAGATCTTACCGGTTGATCAAAACACGATGCGTCGGGAAACCTACTGAAGAAATTACTTTTTGAAATCTCGATTTTGGCGATTCAAGTAAATCCAATTCAATGCTCCTGAATTTGCCGTCACAACATCTGGATATTGATCGCCATTGAAATCCTCAACGGCCAGTCCGTAAGTCCTCGCCTCCGGCAAACCGAATTGGGAACGGACGAAACGCGTTCCATCACCTTGATTCAAATACATCGCATTGGGTTGCCCCGCATTTGCAAAGACTAAATCGGGGATTTGATCTTTATTCATGTCAATCATGGCGACGGCATAAGAGCTATTGCGAGACTCGCTTAGCAATGTCGAATCACCGAAGTTCCCCTTACTATCGCCAAATAAAACCTGATTGGGTTCACCAATGTTCGCCAGTGCGAGATCGAGATGGCCATCACCGTTAAGATCTCCGACCGCCACCGAACGCGTCTCATCTTTTCCGGTTCCAAACGGAACTCTCTGACCAAATCCGAGCTTCCCATCATTGAGTAAAACGAAATTCTGTTGGTGATCACGGTTCGCAAGAACGAGATCATTGAAACCGTCATGGTTTAAATCTGCCACGACAACATCGATGGTCGAATCGCTCTCCTCACCAAACGGTTGGGGGTCTCCCAGGTTCGCTTTGCCGTCATTTAAACAATAGTAATTTTGGCGGCCACGGCAGGTCACTAAAACATCGACATCGCCATCGCTATCCAAATCACTCAATGTCAGACTTCGCACACTCGAAACATGACCGAAGGGTATACCGTTCTCGAATTCCGCACGCCCGTTATTAAGAAAGAGCAAATTTGGCGCCATGTCGTTTCCAACAACAACATCGAGGTCGCCATCTCCATCCATATCCGCGATTTCAGACGCGTAAGATGTCGATTGATTGGTTCCAAGTAACCAAACCTGATGAAAGCGGGCATTCCCTTGATTCAGAAAAATGAAATTCTGCTGGGGCCAGTGCCGTCCATTGGCGACGACGAGATCCAAATTACCATCAGCATTGAGGTCACCCACGCGAACCGATGCGGTTAGATTCGCCTGCGTACCAAGACTAGTACGCGAATTCGAAACCAAAACTCGTTCGGAAACAACAGTTTGCTGGAGCGCCCCCAGTAACGCTGTTTCGCTTAAAACTAAACAAGTTAGTACTATCAACGCTATCGACTGGACCGATACATTCACGGGAACCCCAACTTTCTTTCATGCGTTTCGATAATTATAGGAATCCTGGATCAGTCTTGGCAAACTTCAGTCCAAATATAATCCATCCAACGTTACCCATGGGAACCGTCCCCTGCAGTTAGTCCTTGCTGTACACCCGAACGTAATCAATGATGAACTTCTGTGAAGTTATCGATTCGTCCAATCCTTTTGCACCGCCCCAACCGCCACCCATGGCTAGATTGAGTATCAAGTTCTGTGCTTTGTTAAACGGCCATTCTTTGGCGTTTGCCGTCTTGTCGTAAACGTAATACTGCTCACCATCGACGTAGCCTCTGACTTCCGTTGGGGTCCACTCGACAGCGTAGGTGTGAAATTCACCGGCCATATTCGGAATGTTTTTTGTGCTGCTGATCTGATTGTTGATTTTAAAGTAATAGGCTGGCGTGTGTACCGTCGCATGGGCGATTCCATCACCAGTCTCGTCATTAACTTCGAAACCAACGGATTCAAGGATATCAATCTCGCCGCAGTAGGGCCAACTAATCTCATCACGATAGGTATCACCAAGGGTCCAACCCGCTGCCCAGTTTCCACGCGCGCGGGGAACTTGGGCACGCATCTCAATTTTTCCGTAAAGGAAACTGACTTTGCCTCGGGTGGTCAAACGGGCGGAAGTCCAATTCTTTCCATCGTCATTCTTCCTCGCCTCAATCACTAAATTGCCGTCCTCAATTCTGGCATTTTCTTTCCGATTGACCGTGTAGTACTGTAGTTCGTTGTTTCCCCAGCCCCAGTTCCCAACATCGTAAGTCCAGTTCGCGTCGTCAACCTCGTCTCCGTCAAACTCATCGGACCACGCCAACTTCCATTCATCACCATCCATCTTCTGGGTTAGGCTCTCCGGCGTGATTTGGTGTTCTACCATCGGTGTAAATACGACCTTGTCGATCATTACATTTCCGCTAGAGACATGAAATTTCATTTTGTGAGGCCCTTTATTAAAGGGGCTGCCCTCGATGAAGAACTCTGAAACGGCGTCGGTCGCAGTGACTGGGATGCTACCGGTCACGTTGTAAGTTCGCCCGTCTGTGTTGTCGATGTAGTCCTCAACCCACACCTGAGCGTCAGCGGCGGACTGAGCAAAAACTTGAACCCGGTAGCGAGCCGCGACACCGAAATCCATCTCAAATGAAATCCAACCCGGTTCATTCATATTGACGACAGTCGCATCTCCAGATTCAGTTTTAAATTCTTGACTGGACCCGGTGAGATCCTCCGCTTGAAAAACTCGTACATTGTCCGAAGGCGTCTGCTGATTATTTGCTTGCATGTTTGCTTGATTTGAGCAGGCGATCACTGCCCCCAATAAAACGAGAGTCGGAAGGTAAATTAATTTCATGTCAATCCAGAGTGAGCGGTGCGGAACATTCTTGAAAACGCTTTCACAAAGTACCGGACACTTGCTTTGATTACAATGATCCGGACGTCTTTTACCGGATTAATTGATGATTTCAAAGGAAATAGCGTGGCTTCGAGCTTCTAGTTCGCACCCCCAACAAGGCCGCCTAACAGCCCGTAGATTCACGGGCCGCATCTCCCCCAGTCACTTCATTGGCAATGTAGGAGATCTGAGATCCTCAAGGAATCGGCCAACAAAAACGGCGTAGCGAACCACAGGTTTTTTGACCTTCCAACACCGACCTAACGCTGTCAAACAAGCGTTCTACGGTGCCTCCGCCCGATCACAAGAGTCGCCATACTAAAAAGGAAAACTGTTCCCGTTGGCTCGGGAACGGCAAGGATAAAATTTCCATTCAAGCCAAGATCATAATCACTGAACAGTTTTGACTTACCGTTGACGGTCACGGTGAAATCATACAAGCCACTAAAAACTCCGTCCGGGGCAATCCACTGTCCATTGCGATCCACCGTAAGACCGTCCAACTCGGTCATCCATTCACCTTGAACCAAGTCAAACCAGGGTGCTGCTTCGTCTTTCACGTTCCAATCCTCATCGTACAGCGGCGCGTTTCCACGCCAATGCCCAGGATCCCAAATCCCCCACATCATAAACCCGTCGACTGCCTGACTTTCAAATGAAGCCTCCAGTACATCTCGGAAGACCTGTTCTTGTTCTTCAGGGGTTAGTTGGCCTGCGTCATCCCGAGCATCGAATTCCGTAATTTCGACTCCCAGTCCGGTCTCAGCCAAGATGTTCATCCGACGAACGATATCAGCTTTGGTAACATCATTGCGGGACATGTGTGCCTGAACGCCAATTCGGTCAATTGGTGCCCCCGCGGCAAGTAAGTTATTGACTAGATCTCGATATTCGATGACATCGTTATCGCTGCCAGAATTCAAAATATTAAATTCATTGATCGAAAGCACTGAATCAGAACGGAGACTATCGGCTCGAATAAAATAATCCGCGAGAGCGTCAACTTCATTTTCATAAATCCCCGCTTCGACAAAGGTATCAGCGTAATAGCTCTCATGAATCGGCTCGTTGAGCACCTTCCAATCCGTAATCACGGGACCGGGACCGGACTCGCTGTACCTCCCCATGATGCCATTAGCACTTAGACGGTCTTCGATTAAGCGATCATGAAAGTCCTGCGCGTCAAAAGATGACTCTGGTCGAAATTCGACCGGAGTTGGCCAACGATCCCGCTGCCAAACAACTGACGCACCAGTAACGGTTAAGCCATTTTCCTGCGCAATCGAAATCGCACTGTCAGGAACCGCCGGACCATTGTTTTCAAAAGAGACCCACTGCAATCCCACCGTTGGCACGACATGATTAAAATTAGACAAAACCGCTTGCCGATAATTCACGGCATCTTGCCAATCGGGCGTATAACGTGACTGCCCCAAATCAGTCAAATTAGGAAGCAGATTTTGTTTCTGAGTTTCGTTAAGTGAATTAAATTCAGTTTCGCTAATTGAAAAAAAACGATCCCTTACTTGAGTACCAAATTTGAAGGCGTGCTTTTTCATCTGGACGCCAACAATTGCATCCTCAATTGGATTGCCAAAAGCGTCATGGACTGTCAGTGTGAGATCGGATTTGCGATGTGAAAGATCTTGCCCGAAGAGTTCGACACCAATTCCTAAATTAGCAACAAGCAACCAACAGAGCAGACTGCAAGCCAGTTTTTTTTTCGACATCATGAAATCATCAATCGGGGAGAGGTGGGCTGCGTCCTCGTCATTCAAAAACTTGAATAGGGATGCGAATCATAGAATAACCAAGGATCGCTTATTTTCCCACTGTTTTTAAAAAACGACCACCAATCCTCAGCCTCGAGATTTAATTGACGATTCCGGCTTCGTTCTCTCCTCGTTCTCTCCTCGTTCTCTCCAATAATCAACACCCAGGAAATTCATCTGAATTGCACCTTAAACCGAGCCATTGTTCAGCATTTCCTCCACATGCCACAATGGATCAAACACTTTGGGATTTCGTTTGCGGAATGAAGCTACAACGCTAGACTGATCATCATGAGCAACAAGCAGATATTCGGAAGAAACGTCGATGATTGGGTCGATGAATACGCTTTGAGCCACCAAAATGGCATCAATCAAGTTTGTCATACGATTGGAATTCCAATCATCGTCATTGGGTTGTTGCTGATGCCAATCGGGTTTATCTGGGTTGGGTGTCTTTACGCGGGAATCGCCCTTTTTGTATTGGGATGGGTTCTTCAATTCGTCGGGCATGCCTTTGAAAGAAAACCTCCTGAATTTCTTAAAGACTGGAGGTTTCTATTCATTGGCCTTCGTTGGTGGATTAGAAAAATTAAAAAATAAACCTACGACAACGCCGCGCCGAAGTGAAACAACGCCGAACACGTTTTCAGTTGTCGAATCTGAACTACCTCCGACAACATTTGTTCGCTCTTATTTCTTAAATTGCCGATGCTTAGCATCGCCACCGGTCATCAAATAGCCCATCAGGTCGTTGAGCTCCTCGGCGTTCAATTTATCCAACAAGTTCTCCGGCATCTGAGAAACCTTTGACGGTCGAATTTCATCGATCTCATCTTTGGCAACGACAATCGGATCCGCCCCTACTTTCCCAGGATAAATCGCCACTTTGCCCCCGTCTTGTTCGGTTACGATTCCATCGATTAACCGCCCATCAGCCAGTACGACCAACGACGAACTGTACTGGTCAGAAATGTTACGACTTGGGTGAATGATCGTCTCAATTACATAATTGCGATCAAATTTATTGGGAACACTCGTGAGGTCGGGTCCTACGCTTCCTCCAAGCCCACGTACCCGATGGCACTGAGCACAACCTGCACCAAAAAACAAAGCACGCCCTCGCTCAAAATCAGATTTATTTTTCACCTGCTTTGACACCATTTCGACAGACCATTTTTCCCCTGGCCCAACTGGCGCGGCATATTCGAAATCGGGAACAGGATTAAAATCTTCGCCCGTGATGGACTCAAGCGCCTCCCGTTCCGCGTTTGTGCAACTGGCAAGTGCCTCATCCCGTATTCGCGTTAAATATTTCGCAAACGAATTCCCGCCTGCCGTTTTAGCCGCCGCATTTAAGAACTCAAAATAAACGCGTCGTGAATCCAGTGACCAACCCTCACGAAGATTTCGAAGCATGAATGCGTAACCAATTTCGTGGGTCGGTGGATGATTACCTAGCATCCGCTCGATCGATCCACCATATCTTCTATTTCTCAAAATCAATTCCGACCAACTCGGAATTTCGGGTGATTTTCGATTCTTGATTAACTCCATCGCTTTCTTCGCAACCGTTTCGCTTCTTAAAAATGTCAACACACGGATAAGTTCGGTGTTCACATCGGGTGCTGAATGAGGGAATAGCGGATCCAATTCTTTTGTCAAAACCTCTCTTTGTTTTTTCGTTAAATCGCCAAGTCGGATCATGCCGAGTGAATACGCACGCAACAAACCAAGAAGCTGCGACTCTGACAAATTTCTGGGATCTAGACGCGTCAGCGAATCAAACAGCGGCTGTTGATGCGTTGAATCCCCCATTCGTGCGAGCGCGACCGCACCAGTAATTTTTGCTTGTGGATTCGTTTCCGCTAACACGCGATTGGCCCATTGCTCGACAGGTTGACTCTCAATTGCGACGCGGGAAGCATGGCGGAGAAACCGATCCTCGCTCGAAAGCTCTGGCCATGCGTTATCCACAGCCTTCCCGTTGGTCACTCCATGGAATTTTTCCAAAGCGCGTCGTCGCTTTTGTGCCTCCGTCAAACTCGGCTCAGCCGGGGGATCGCAGGACTCATCACCGGCATAGCGAACTCGGAACACCGCCGACTGGGCGCCTCGTCCACCCACCGCAAAATATAACGCGCCGTCATGACCAACGATCGCATCGGTCACTGGCAGTGGAGAACTATAAACGAATGGATTAGCCGTGCCAGTATAACCGGCTCCTACCGGGTTAAGCTCGATCGAGTAAATCGTTCCAAACGTCCAATCCAACGCAAATAATCCACTTTGATATCGGGTTGGAAATTTCAAACCAGCACCAGATACAACGCCAGTTGGAGACCCCGGCCCAATGTCGACAACCGGCGGGAGACTATCTTCGTAATACGTTGGCCACTTGCCTGAGCCATGTCGCCAGCCAAAATCGGCTCCGCTGACTACATGGCAAATTCGGGTTGGCCTGTACCAAGGAGACCCCAAATCCCATTCCATATCCGCATCATAGGTAAACAAATCCCCAGCCTGATTCAAAGCAATGTCATACTGATTCCTAAACCCAATCGCATGCACCGCCTGTTCATTCGTCTTGGGATCAAGTCGCGTGACCCACCCTCCTGGCGCCATAATTCCGTTGGCATGACCATTCGAGTCCGGCATCCGAGGCAACAACAGGTCCTCCGCCCAACTCTGAACACGCGTCGCGGTATGGGCAGCAAGTTTAGAGTGATTCCCGCTGTCGATATAGATACCCATTTCATCTTCGGTAAGAATTAATGCATGGTTACCATGCTCGCCACCGCCCGTCGTGCTGGGTATTTCCATCATGGAATCCAATTGATCGTCACCATTGGAATCCGTCAGACGATAAAGATGCCCTCCGCTGCGATGGAACCAAAGACTCTCAAAAGCCCACAACAACCCTTGTGCACCTGACAATTTCTCGAGCGAATTGACCGAGACCTTTTCAACGGTCGGTGGTCCTTCCTTATTTACGGTCAGTCGGTAGAGTCCCGCGCCCCCCTGGTCTGAGGCGTATATTCTTCCTTGCGGATCGGTCGCCATCGCAACCCAACTTCCCTGGTCCTTGGGTACGGTATAAACGTGTTCAACGACAAACCCCTCTGGCGCAACAATATCCTTTGCATTCAATTGCGCTACCGGTGATGCTGCGCGATACATTGGAATTCCCCACGGGGAATCCCCAAGCGTGCCAACTTTAACGGGTGTCTTCCATGCCGAATCATCAAAAGCAACTGTTTCCCAAGAAGGAATTTTTTCCTCGCTAAACTTCCATGACGCAGTATCTGACACAATTGTCAAAGTGTCAGATTGAGCAGGCCCACCACCTTCGCTCGATTGTGTAACGCCAAGTTTGAGAACAATTCCAGCAACGCCACCTTCATTGACTCCTTCAATTGCGATCACGTTTTTCCCTTTTACCAAAAAAGGAGCCACATTTAATTTGAGCGGTGTTTCCCAAGCGCTACTCGCGCCTACCTTTTTTCCATTAATCCACATGACCATTTGATTATCACAGGTCGTATACACAGTCGCAGACTTGGGTTTTGAGCCCACTTCAAATGAACTTCGAAACCACAATTTTTGGTTAGCCGAAGGTGATTTACTCCAAATCCATTGAGCCTTCGGTTTAGAATTCAGCCACGCTGAGTTGATCGATTTTGAAGCGTCAGTCGCCTTTTGAGCTTGAACAGACGCCGACAGACAAAACAGGAGTACCAAGACGAGAGTAACCGAATTTCGAATCCGTAAAATTAAAAGAGCTCTAGGACTGTAATGCATAGTATTCCCGCTAGAATGAAACTGTGGACCAAGCAATCCGGTTGTTAGTCGCTGCTGATAATATATCGGAAACAGACCCACTGGTAAAAAAAAATGCGATGAAGGAGAAGACAAAATGGAAATTTGCCGATTCACCTCTGGAATCTTGATAGGAATTAGCTTCTTATGCGCCGCCCAAAAAACTGCTCAAGGAGAAGAGGAGACGGCGATTCACCAACGCGGCGCGAGGCCTAACATCGTCTTTATCATGTCGGATGATCACGCCTGCAATGCAATCAGCACTTACGGCGGAAGGCTTGCTAAAATTGCCCCCACCCCCAACATCGATCGGATTGCGGCCAGCGGCATCCGGCTCGATCGGTGTTTTGTTACCAATTCAATTTGCACACCTAGCCGCGCTGTTATCCTCTCGGGGCAACACTCACATAGGAACGGAGTAAAAACCTTAATCGATGCATTCCCGGGGCCCGATTCCGGCACTCCCAATGTCGCTAACATCCTTCAACGGTCCGGCTACCAAACGGCCTTAGTGGGTAAATGGCATCTTCGTTCAGCTCCCTGGGGATTTGATTATTGGAAAATCGGGCCGGGACAGGGTAAATACCACGACCCTTTTTTCATTTCCTCAGTCGACCAGATTCCTTACACCACACAAGTCAAACGGCTAAAAAGAACCGAGGGTTACTATACGGATTTGGTGACGGACTATGCCATTGAATGGTTAGACCAACGAGATCCAAAAAAACCTTTTTTTCTCATGCTGCACCATAAAGCTCCCCATGGAAAATGGGAGCCTGCAGATCGCCATCAAGATTATCTCAAAGACATTTCAATTCCTGAACCGGCGTCGCTTTGGGAAGACTTCTCCCATCGTTCCCTCGCCACAATTGACAAGGGAACCTCGATCACCAATCGTCTGAAAGACCGGAGGTCGATGGTTGGAGATGTCCAAAACCCGAATTGGTATGGCGGCCCGGTTGAGATGTCTGGCATGAACGAAAAAGAGCAGGGGCAAGCGGCCTACCAAAAATACCTTCACCAATATCTTGCCTGTGTGAAGGCTGTAGACGAAAACGTGGGGCGTGTTTTGGAATACCTGGAAACAAAAGGGCTTTCGAAAAACACGCTGGTGATTTACACCTCAGATCAAGGTATGTTCCTCGGAGAACACGATTATTTCGACAAACGGTGGATTTACGAAGAGTGTCTGAAGATGCCATTTCTCGCCAGTTTTCCGGGTCGAATCCAACCGGGTAGCTCAAATCAAAAACACCTTTGTTCCAATTTAGACTTTGCGCAGACATTACTAGATTACGCGCAAGTCACCGACGCCCCGGAAATTTCAAAAATGCAAGGCCTGAGCCTGAAACCGATTCTGGAAGACGCATCTCCCAACAACTGGCGAGATGCGGTTTATTATCGCTACTGGATGCACCTGGCCCATCACCAAATCCCGGGCCATTATGGCGTTCGAGACGGTCGCTACAAACTTATTTTTTTCCACGGACTTCCACTGGATGCCAAACTCGGCAAGGGTAATTTCCCACCGTCAACGGCAGGCTGGGAGTTTTACGATCTCCAACAGGATCCCAGCGAAACCAACAATGTTTATCGACAAGACGCATACGCTTCGGAGATCCGTCGGATGAAACAACGCCTGCTTGAATTGAAAGAGGAATATGGTGATCAAGACGACAAGTATCCTGAATTAATGAAATTAAGAAATCAATTGTGGAGTAAATAAATCGATGGACTTTTTCCAACCCAACTTTCACTACCATCTTAATTTCCTCGGAACATGCGTCCGACTCATCGTAATTTCATGGGGAGTGTTTCTTTTTTCGGAGCGAGTATCCGCGGATGAGCCACGCCCCAACATTTTGATCATCTTCACCGATGACCAGGGTGTGAGTGACTTGGGATGTTACGGATCAAAAACCAACTTGACCCCAAGACTAGACCAGCTTGCTAAGGAAGGAACTAAGTTCACTCAGTTCTACGCTCAGCATGTCTGCGGACCTTCTCGCTCCGCCCTGCTAACTGGCCGTTACCCTTTCCGCAGCAAGGGCTGGGGAATGCCGGCAACTGAAATTACATTTGCAGAATTGTTGAACCAAGCAGGTTACCAAACCGCCTGCATTGGCAAGTGGGACGTATCAAACCGAAAACCAATCATCGATCGAATGCCCAATGCGCAAGGTTTCGATTACTATTTTGGAACCCTCGGCGCGAACGACGGCGGATTAGTCCGGTTTCACGAAAACAATGACCCCGCTGGGCAGACTCGAGACATGGGATGCTTGACTGAACAATACACGGACAAAGCGATTCACTTTCTTTCGGAACGCAGGGATCCAAAGAAACCATTTTTACTTTACTTGGCACATACGATGATGCATACCATTATCGATGCTTCGCCTAAGTTCAGAAACCAATCGGCAGGTGATCTCTACGGCGACGTCGTGGAAGAGTTTGATTTTCACACCGGCCGTCTGCTCGACGCACTGAAGGAACTAGGTCTGGACCAGAATACCATCGTTATCTACACCAGCGATAATGGCCCTTGGAATCAACCGGCTTACACAAATAACAAAACAGGGCACCCCGCAGGTTCAATCTTCTGGGGCGCGTCTAAAGGATTGCGCGATGGAAAAGGCTCTTGCTACGAAGCGGGATCTCGCGCTCCCTGCATCGTACGCTGGCCCGGAAAAATTCCCGCCAATCGAGTTTCCGGAGCGATATTTGCAACCATTGACTTCCTCCCAACCTTCGCGAATCTCACCAAGTTCTCGATGCCCGAGGACCGGATTATCGACGGAGTTGATCAAACCCAATTGCTGTTTGGCGAAAGCAAAACGGGCGCGAGAAATACCTTTTACTACCAAGGGAATGGGTTTCGAAAAGGCAAATGGAAATACCTGAAAGCCAAACACAAAGTCCCAGGTTACGCAAAAGATGCAAAACGAGAACCTGTCGAAGAACTTTACGATCTCGAAAACGACCCTTCCGAATCCAATAATATAGCGACAGAGCACCCCGAGACCGTCCTTCGTTTAAAGTCCCTGTTGCTGTCAACCGAAGCCCAATTCAAACAAAAGAAATGAATAGAAATCTGCCTTCGGTCCATTGTGTTGCCCTCGTCGGTCGCTTCACTTTTTTGAGTTAGCTTTCTTTTTCTTCGATTTCGATACAGGCCATGGCAGCGCTTTCACTGCGGTTGCCTTCTCTGTCCACAACTTTTTCATCCGTTGAAACCTCTCCGGTTGGGCCACCGATAAATCATGCATTTCGCTTCGATCTTTTGAAATATCAAACAACGCCCATTTCACATCATCCTGGCCGTGGCGGCCTTTCGCCACTAACTTCCAGTCGCCAATTCTCAGGGCACGGTTTCCCTCATGCTCAAAGAAAAGCATCTTGCGATCAAGTTGCTGATCTTGGAATACCGGCCTTAAACTCATTCCTTCGATCGGTGTCAGGGCGGCGTCTCCGAGTTTTTGTGGGTATTCTACATTTGCAACGTCTAAACAAGTCGCCATCAAATCAACTAAATGGGTTGGCTCGGATCGCAGTTCGTCTTTTGCTTGAATTTCCATCGGCCAATGCACAACCAACGGAGTAGAAATGCCCCCCTCATGGACATAATGCTTGTACTCGCGAAAAGGCGTATTGGACACATTGGCCCAATTACGGCCATACCCAATATAAGTATCCGCGGGACCTGGCATGACATGGCCACGTCGCACCGGATACCCATCCCGCGTTTGTGACGGTGCTGAGGCTTGATAGTGCTGCAAGTCATCGGGAATGACGGGCAAAGTAGGCGTGGCTGCCCGCACCTTTCGTTCCCCCGTGGCATTCCTTCCTCCTGCCTCCGCACACCCACCATTATCCTGCATAAACATGACGAGTGTATTATCTAGTTTCCCTTCTTTACGAAGCGCTTCTACGATCCTTCCAATCCCCTGATCCATTTGATCGACCATTGCTGCATAAACTTCCATGCAGGCGGACTCCCATTCCTTGTCTTCAACACTCTCCCAATTCCCTACCGCGGGCGACAACTCAGTATCTTTGGCAATAACACCCAACGCCTTCATTTTCTCATACCGAGCTTTCCGAATTCCCTGGTAACCATCGTCGTAAACTCCCTCGTATTTTTGAATATCACGAACTCGGGCGTGCATCGGCCAATGGGCCGCGGTGTAGGCAACGTACATGAAAAATGGTTTGTCATCCGGATGTTCATTAATGAATTTAACGGCATTGTCACTCACAGCATCCGTGAAATGATAAGGCGCTTTCGGTTGATACTCGCCATCATTTCGAATCGTAATCGGCTTATTCCCACGGGTCAGTGAATTAGGGTCCCACAGGCTTGATGCTCCGTTGATGATTCCATAATAGCGATCGAATCCTCGCTGCAGTGGCCAGTTAAATTTCCCGCTTTCAGCCTTAGGAAATGTACCTCCTGTGACATGCCATTTCCCGACGCAATAGGTTGAATACCCCGCCGGCTGCAATACTTCGGCGATGGTAGCACAAGAAGTGTTAAGTTCGCCGCGATAGCCATCGACACCACGATTAGAAACCATATGCCCAATTCCGGCCTGATGCGGGTACAACCCGGTGAGCAACGAGGCACGCGTCGGACAACATCGTCCGGTGTTATAAAACTGGGTGAACCGCAGCCCATTCCGCGCTAAACCATCGAGGACGGGAGTCTTAATTTCGCTTCCGTAGCATCCAATATCGGAATATCCCATATCGTCCGACAAAATCAGAATGATATTGGGACGTTCGGCGAACAACGAACTCGAAAATAAAATCAACCCAGTGACTGCTAGACTGAAAATTCTACCCATGATGTGTCTCGTCAAATTAGATGCAAATAAATACCGATTAAAATCTCCACTTATCCGTCACTCGATCCAACCATGTTGACCGTCCAATTTGGTATTCAAACTCGGTTCAGCAGAGGACCGACTTAATCCGCTTAACCAAATTGGTCATACGCCTGTTTTTTACTTAGAACCTTCGCTTTGATGTAACCATGTGATAATGATTCTCCAAACGGGTCGACATAAACCCGTCCGCCTTTGGTTTTTTCGGCGTCCACATTGAGGACGTGGATATTGAAAATGTAGGCGCTCTGCGAATTCGCTTTGAACCAGTGAATGTTGTCTCGGTAGTCTGAAACGGTGGAATAGTCGCCAACCCCGAACTTCTGATCAAGGGTCGGCTTAATGATCATGAAATCATCGCCATCTTCAACGCGGTCGTAATGTCGACCGTGACAATCACCTTTGAGCACGAGAAAAGCGGTCGCCATGTTGTAATGGCCATGCGGCGCAACAGAGCGATTTTTTTTCAAGGCAAAAATTTGATGTCCAAAAACTAATTTCGTCGGCAACCCTTCGACTTCAGGAAATCGCTTGCTGACGGCACGCTCACCGCGGTCACTGAGCGGAAGATTTTTGGTTAACTTTTCAAAATCGACGAATTTCATTAAGTCGGTGAGATTGACTTTGGCCATTAATCTTTCGACTTGTTCTTGCCACTCAACCTGAGTCAACTTCCGATTCTTAATATCGTTTCCAATCGTGTTGAGCTCCGCCAACCACTCCGCTGCGAGCGGCTTTATCTCGTCTGAAAAAGCATTTTTGCAGAACAAAGACTCTAACAACGTAAACGTCAATACCGAGCCGATGACACCTTGGTTAAAAGTCCGACGATTAAGATTCGACATCAGTTGCCTCCAAATGAATTTGGCTGAGGAAACCAATATTTTAGACGGTCAGTGACGAAATTACCATCAAAAGCCTGCGGCAAATCAAGCGAGCTGGTAGACCGCCCCGTTACCCGCGTCCTGCTTTTGCTTCATCCACAATAGATTCGCCTCAACCGCTTTGGATTCATGTTCCTGATCAAACAGTTCGTAATGGACATTCCGCTGCCTCGGCGTAAACCCGAGCGTTGAAATTGCTTCTCTCATCTGCTCAAGAGACAGGTGATGCACCGTTCCCGCCTCAGCGACCACATTTTCTTCGATCATCAAACTGCCCATATCATTAGCACCATAGACCAGGGAGAGTTGGCCAATCTTCAACCCTTGGGTCACCCAACTGGATTGGATGTTCGGGATATTGTCGAGATACAAACGAGCAATGGCCTGCATTTTAAGATACTCAAACGCTCCCAAAGGTTTGATGTCCGACATTTGAGTGTTGTCCGGCTGGAAGGTCCAACAAATAAACGCCTTAAAACCGCCGGTCTCATCCTGAAGTTGCCGAAGTCGATCCAAATGCTCAATACGCTCCTGTTTCGTTTCCACATGCCCAAACATCATCGTGGCGCTGCTCTTTCCACCCAGTTGATGCCAGACCCGCATTACATCCAGCCAATTGTCAGAATTGACCTTTCCACGCGTGATCGCGTCGCGGACGCGGTCTACTAATATCTCGGCCCCGCCTCCGGGCAGACTACCAAGCCCAGCAGCTTTGAGTCGCGTAAGGACTTCCTCCAGAGAACAATTGTTTACCTTCGTAAAATGGTAAATCTCTGGCGGACTGAATCCGTGAATGTTCAATTGTGGAAATTGAGATTTGATGTCGGACAACATCTCTTCGTACCAATCCAATTTGTACTTGGGATGCAAACCGCCCTGAAGCAAAATTTGATCCCCGCCCAAAGCAACGGTCTCCCGGATCTTCTCGATTAACTCGGAGCGCTCAAGAACATAGCCCTCCGGATCTTTGGGACTGCGGTAAAATGCGCAAAAATTACAAACCGCGGTACAGACATTCGTGTAATTAATGTTACGGTCGATGTTGTAGGTTCGATAAGACTCAGGGTGCAAACGTCGAGTGACCGCGTTGGCAGCTGAACCCAGCAAGGCCAAATCGTTACACTCGGTCAGTTCGAGCCCCTCTTCGGGAGTCAGCCGTTCTCCGGCAACAGATTTCTCAAGCAGTTTGGCAATCATGAAATTGTAGTTGGTAAGATTGTGGTATCAGTTGAAGTTCCGAAGCATGACGAAAAAAACGATCCATTCCCGCTTTTTCATCCACTCCTAAATGAAAATATAAATATTCCCGAAGGTACTGAATACATTCCTGCTCTTGTAGAGCATATTCGCCAGAATAAGTACGGGAGATTGACTCGATCGAATTTAGTCCAAAATCACGAGATTCCGACAAGACGCGATCAAGTCGATCGAGATCGCTATCGGCCCACGCTGCCCAAACAGCGAAGACAAACGGTTGCCCCGACCACTCGTTCCACGCTTCTCCAAGGTCCCAGACGTAGGGAAAATTTTCGTCAGTGGCTTTCATAGCCCGATCGCCAATGATTAACGCTGCATCTGCTGATGTCGCTCGCCAGTCATCATCAATCGCCAACGAATGGCATTTTGGCGATACCCCGAATTTTTTATCGAGAAAAACACGCGCCAATGCCCGACTGGTTCGTGAACCCTCATCCAGCGCCAGCGTTTTGATTTCCTGAGCCGGTACGCGACTCATCAATTTCACGCTCCAAACGGGCCCTCGGCAAGCGATGCAAGCATCCGAGACAATTACATACTCAGGACTGCAAACAGCTTCGACCACCGGAATAAGGGCCACGTCGAAATCCCGAGTCGACAAGCGATCGGCGAGACGACTTGGTAGATCAAATATCACTTCTAAATCGCGATGGTCCTTAAGCCCAGCCACCAAGGGTTTGGTGTTTAAATAAGAAACCGCGCCAATTTTGGGTCGACCCATAGGTCACTTTCAAGCCTGAAACTCGGAATGAGAACGTTATGTTAAACCGCAATGCGAGTTGATTAAAGGCAGCTTAGTCAAAGGTAGTTGAATCCACGTTAGCTTTGTTTAGGTTTGCTCCACAAACAGCCGCGTACGGTGTTTACCGAGCGAGTCGATAAACGCTACCTGAATACCGCAACTCTATATCATTAAAACCGCATCAATGCCCCTCCCGTAACCCTCTCCAAAGCCGCCAAGACATCCAAAAAAAAAGCTAGAAAACCCTGATTTCGGCTGACATCTCCTCGCTCGCCTCGCTACATCTGAGCCCCGAAAGTCTCCGGCTTCTCTGAACAACGCTGCCCGGGACCCCTTTATTTAACGCAAATCCCGCTTGGCTGCTCTGTTTGTCCGATAATCTATGCGCTTTATACCGACTAGAGGCACATCGCCGACCTTACTCGTTGGCGAGACTTTTTTGACACTAACAAAAACAAGGCATTCTCTGGTTGTATTGGTCGAAACTAACAGAGACCGTTTATTAACAGGAGAGCAACGTGCGTTTTTCATCAACTATCATGATCTTGACCAGCGTTTTTTCCGGGTATTTTTGCATCCCCTCGGATGTCAACGCTCAGCAAGTGATTATCCAAAACGAGAATTGCGCTCCTGTCGAATTCTACAAGCCAAGCGACCCTTGGACTCGCGGAAAACTCTACAATATCCAGACTGGAAATAGCGGGCTTTTCTTTAATTGCGACGGCGAACAAGCGAAACGTTACTCGCCGTACATCTGCTGGAAACCCATCCTTGAAAAAGCACTTCCTTCCCGAAAAGGGATCTGGAATTCGATCAAAGAAGATATTGCAGACGTCACACAACGGGTGAGGGACGGTTCTTGCTGTGACCTCGGATGCAGCTGCTCTGATTGCCACAGATCGCGGAAAAATGGAGAGATCGGGGGGTGCGCTGCATCGCCGACTAACGGGAGTTGCAACCAGTGCAGTCAAAAATCTTGCGAAGGATGCTCCACGTCCCCCTCACCGGTGATCACCACCGTCATTTTGGCTGCCCCCCTTCCAGTGGACACAGCCATTGGAACCGTCAACGCAAAACAGAACTCATCCCGTCCGGCCTTGGCACGTCAAATAGAGACAACAAACCACGGCAAAAAATTCGGATTAATTCAATACCGCCGTCCACCGGCAACGCCCAACAACAAATAATGAGTTCAGTGGTGGTGGATCGCGGAGTGCCGACGAGGCGTTCAATCTTTTAAGTTCAGACCCAATTGAAATCTCTGGGGAATCCGATTGAGCAGTCAACCGCCGCTTTAGTCTTTCACGGCTAAAGCCTGCTGGAGATCTTCAATAATATCGCTGCTGTTTTCAATGCCGCAAGCAAGCCGGATCATGTTGTCACTAATCCCGAAGGCTTTTCTTTCCTCCGGTTGATACCCCCAATAACTCATTACAAGTGGTTGCTCAATCAAGGTTTCAACGCCTCCAAGACTAGGAGCGATTCGCGCCAGCTTCGCCCGATCTACGACTTTAGCAGTCGCCTTCCAATCCGCATCTGCGACTTCGAACGTCACCAGCCCTCCGAAACCACGCATCGTTTCCCTTGCAATCTCGTAATGCCGGTGTGAGGGAAGACCTGGGTAAAGCACGCGAGAGACGCGAGGGTGGTTTTCAAGAAACTCGGCCACCCGTTGCCCGTTTTCATTATGACGCTGCATCCTAATTTCGAATGTTTTTAGTCCTCGTTCAAGTAGATAACAATTATGCGGAGAATTGACTGCCCCCATCACACCGCGGAGCGCGCGAACCTCGGCCAGTTTTTCTGAACATCCAAGAACAATCCCAGCCAGCAGATCGTTATGACCACCAAAATATTTCGTTGCCGAATGCACTACATAATCGACACCAAAATTAAGCGGTCGAACGTTAAACGGAGTTGCAAGGGTCGCATCAATCATCGTCTCGATTTGATGTTTTTTGCCAATCCCAGCGAACCGTTCGAGATCAAGAATACTCAAATGAGGATTGGTAGGTGACTCACTTATTAATAATTTGGTCTTGGTATTTATCTCGGATTCCATCGCTAGATAATCGCCGGTCTTGACCTCACGAGTGACAATCCCAAACCGAGAAAGATAATTCTTGCAATACTCTCTTGTCCGATGGTAACACTCATCAAAAAATATGATCTCATCACCCGAGCTTAATTTGGCATTGAACAATCCCACCAATGCGGCCATTCCACTGGAAAACAGAACCCCCTCATCTGCGTTTTCCAACGCGGCCAGCTTCCTTTCGACGACCTGCTCGCCGGGGACACCATACCGACCATATTCGCCTCGATCTTCGTCGTTTTCGATAAAATCGATGATGCTTTGAGTGTTTTCAAACGTAAATGTCGACGCCAACACAACGGGATCGGTAATAGAATTACACACCTTTTGTCGGTGCTCGCCGGCGTGAACCGAGAGCGTCGAAAACCCGAGCCCCGGTCCCCCGAGCCCCGGTCCCTTGTCTGAATCGTTATTTTTTTCGTTGATCTGATTGCTTGACACGCTATTTTAACCCTGCTCGATAATTGACATCGTTGCCTCAAAGTTCGCGCAGAAACACGGCGAAACGACTGAGGTAAAACTGGGGGGCCAAACGCTTGCGAGACCTGCAAAGAACTGCCGGCAGGCAGTATGCCTCACTCCAATGCAATCGCAGCAGGTGAGGTCCGAAGGCTCTTTAGCAGATAAAGGCTGCAAGCGGCTAACAAATCCCTATGTCCAAAGTATACCCAACGATTAAACAATCCCGCAACAATAAATCTCAATTTAAATCAAACAGCAATCAAAGGCAGTTTCGCGACCAGAGGATCGCTGCAAAACGGACTTTTTCACCGCAAAGCTTCCTTGGATTGAAGACAAACCAGATAGCCACACGCTTTCGATAGCCTTCCAACAGTCCCCTCGACGATTAAGGTGAACAAAATCACACCGCAATTAAATTGAAATCGATGGTCAAAAGTTAGCGTGACCGTACTAACGAACGAGTGGTCGATTTGTGTAGCGAATCATCACCGAGTCTGTTTGCAAAACGCGAGCCAATGCGTATCTTAAGGACATGTCAAAACTTAATCGAGAAGAACTGATACGCTTAGTCGACCACATCATGACGACGAGCGGGTGTATTGTCGACGTGGACGCTTTACTAAGCCGACTGGAACAAAATGTACCGCACCCCAATGTCAGTGAATTAATTTTCAATCCCCCCAGCGGCAAGGCTATGACCGCAGAACAAATTGTAGATCTCGCACTCAATTATTAAAATCCTCGCTCAACGGTTTTCTCAACGCGTCCCTCTAAATCACAGCGAATAGAAACAATGAAACGACGAACTTTCCTAAAATCAACTTCCGGCATCGCCACCGCCGCCATCGCTTCCTCACTCACAAATTCAATCATGGCATTTCCCAAACTCCTTCCCGAAAACAGTAAGTATAAAAAAACAATCGGCCTGCAACTTTGGACAGTTCGAAACCAAATGGAGCAGGATAAGCAAAAAACGCTAAAAGCCATCTCGGACGCCGGTTATTATCAAGTGGAACTTGGCGACACCAACGACGCTGCTGAGATACTTCCAATCTGCAAGGACCTCGGTTTGGAAGTAACCTCCAGTTTCTTAAATTGGCAAGCTGTTTGCACGCCTGATGCCAAGGGAGTACCGTCCCTCGGCACGATTCTCGAGCAAGCTCAAAATGCCAATCTTAAGCACCTGGTTTTTGGCTATATCAACAAGCCCAATCGCCAGACGGCAGATCAATTCAAGCGTTACGCCGAAACTTCGAACCAATTCGGCGAGAAATGCACCCAGGCCGGCATTCAACTTTGCTACCACAATCACTCCTTCGAGTTCGCCCCTCTCGATAACGGACAAACAGGCTTTGGCTTGCTGATGGACTTGCTTGACGAGAACCATTGCAAATTCGAACTCGATGTTTTTTGGGCGAAAATCGGGGGATGGGATCCTCTTGAGACCCTCCACAAACTCGACGGCCGCGTCTCTCAAGTCCATCTCAAGGATCTAAAAAACGGCTCAAAAGTATGTTTCGATGAAGGACAAGTTCCCCATGAAGCGTTTAAAGAACTCGGTAACGGCAACATCGACATGGCAACCGTTATGGCAGTTGCCGAAAAAATCGGCGTCGACCAATGCCATGTCGAACAGGATCAGTCACCCGATCCAATCGTCAGCATTGGTCAAAGCATCGATCACCTCAACTCGTTGTAAGGTTTAAGAATACTCTTTGGGATTACCGACTCAATCCGGTGGCACTCCGCCCATTTCGTTGCATGGTTACACCCGCGGCATGGCAGGGTTCGCGCTTTTGCTATTTGCATCCACGTGGAAGTTGTGGACGCCTCAGAATATCTTTCCGCAAATCCCATTCTTTGCATACCTGACAGCGACTCCTGTCTGGGTCGACTGGCTATGCCTGGGACTTTCGGTTGGCGGGCTTGTGGTTTGCCTGTTTGCGAAAGAGGGAAAGGTTCTGGTCACCGCCCTCATTCTATTCGCCGCGTCAACGACCGGACTCATCTTGCTCGATCAACATCGCCTACAACCCTGGACTTATCAATTGGTCGTCCTCGCAATCGTAATTGCAACATCGACAAAATTGAATGCGATTTGGCGAATCCAAATTATCACTGTCAGTATTTATATATTTTCAGGGGTGAGCAAGTTGGATTACCAGTTTGTCCATAGCGTCGGAGATCAGTTGCTCTCTTCGCTAATCGGTGTTTTCGGAATGACGACCGAAGACTGGCCAATTCAAATTAAGAACATCATTGTTCTATGTTTTCCAATCGCCGAAATTTCGATTGGCCTGGGATTGCTAATCCCCAAGACTCGAAATTATGCAATGGTCGGTGCTCTATCCATGCACGCACTCTTGCTGCTACTACTGTTCGCCGAAGGGAGTGGAACCGGCGTCTTGGTTTGGAATTTGTTTTTCATCTTTCAAATCATCTGGATCTTTTACCGACAGCCGAAAAGAGAACCATCCGTCACACCGCCACCGCCCCTCGGGGATGCTATTGGCTACATGGCCACGCTAGCCGTCGTCGTTTTCCCTCTGACTCAACCTTTGGGTATTTGTGACCACTGGCCGGCGTGGCAAGTTTATGCGCCGCGGTGCAGTCGCGCCAAGATTGAGACACCCCTAAAAAATGATGAGCGCTGGACAAATTTTGGAGATTGGTCAAACCAAACTCTGGGAGCCCCCGTCTACCCTCAA
The DNA here is from genome assembly GCA_028823415.1 of Mariniblastus sp. Lineage (GTDB taxonomy): Bacteria > Planctomycetota > Planctomycetia > Pirellulales > Pirellulaceae > Mariniblastus. The sequence continues at coordinate 5,022 of JAPKBL010000033.1, read as the reverse complement.
GCAAGGTTTGAGTTTGCGGTCGCAGTGGCGGCTCAGCAAAAATTCAGGCAGTCTCGTGGACTTCCGATCGAAATCTCCGAAGCGTCAAATCGCTGGAACGGAACCCGCGCTTCGAGGCGAATCTCCGGCGACCAAATCGAGATGCAGAAACGTCAGTATTGGCTCAATACGCGAGCGAGAGACACCTGGATCGAGGGAATCGAAAACGACCAACGCTAAGACGAGGCTAGGTCGACTTCAACCCACTCGTTTACTTGAACCGTGAATCCCGAAAGCCGCCGGCACCGGCATTTTAACGATCTTCAGTTTCGGTGGAGTGACAACAGGCCTCTCAAACACAACCCGATTAGATCGCCGCTCTCGCGTGAAACTTTGCTCGCCGACCATCTTTTGGTTAGAGTCTGCCCAATATTGAGCCTCATCGGTGAGATCGGTCATTAGCCCTTGAGCACCAGCTCGGAACTGCGCTAAAGTTTCTTTGCCAACTTTTTTGGGCACTCGAATTTTTGGACCGAAGATCACGCGAACCCGAGACAAGGGGCGTGGAATGGCGAATTTGTCCCAGGTCGACAACCGATAGGGATTGCTGATTCCAATCCCAACGGGAACCAGTGGCATCCCTAAAAGTGAAGCTAAGTAGACAGGCCCCATTGCCATTTCTCGCCGAGGCCCCCGAGGACCATCAGGCGTCATCGCAATACTGGAAAATTTTGAGTTGAATTTCATCGCCCGAATGGCGGATGCCCCGCCGCGACTGGTACTGCCTCGAACAATATTCAAACCCAACGACTCAGCCGTCTGATTTACCAACTCCCCATCCCGATGCTGCGAACAAAGCACCGTCAAAGGGGTATGCCCCCAACGGGGTAGAATGACCACGATGTACTCATGCCAAAAAGAAAAAATAACATGTTCGTTGTACTCCGAACGGGCCGGATCAACCGTTGGGTCGTAATAGCGAATTCTAAAGTTAATGAGATCAAGCGCCCGCGGCATTAAGACCGCGTTAATATGACCTGTGATTCTTTGACTAAACGTTGCGTCTGACACGTCGCTTTAGCATCCTTACCTAATCACGAAATACAAAATCCAACAAACTGACCCACTCGGTACGTATCTGCTACCTAAGAAATGCGATGGAAACTCTTTCAACTTGAACCATCTCCAAATTGAAAAACGGAATCGCGAATCAACTTTCTTAATCGTCCCAATCACCATTGAATACTTCGACCGCCGGCCCGGTCTTGAACACATGATTGGTGGATTCATCCCACTCAATCAATAACGTCCCACCGAGTAAATGATTGGTTATTTTTCTTTCCGTTTTTCCCGACAACACTCCCGCGACACAAACCGCACTTGCTCCTGTCCCACAAGCCATGGTCTCTCCCGATCCTCGTTCCCAAGTCCGCTGACGGACTTCAGTCGGTGATACCAATTCGACAAACTCGACATTGACTCGCTGAGGAAACCTCTCGTCATTTTCAATTCGCGATCCAATTTTCAGAACCAAATCATCGGTGGCTTTGTCAACAAAAATAACACAATGAGGGTTGCCCATCGAAATACAATTGACAGCAAATTCGTGTCCACCGACAGACAAAGGAACGTTGATCACATGATGATTCAAGTCGGGGTTTCCGGCAAGCGTAGTCGGAATTTCCGACGCTAGCAGAATTGGTTCCCCCATATCCACGCGAACCTGCTGGACTTTACCGTTTTCTTCCTCGACATCCAATGCCAAGATTCCGGCGCCCGTTTCGATTGTCATTCGACTTTTTTGGCACAATCCGTGATCAAATACATATTTTGCGACGCAACGGATACCATTTCCGCACATGGCTGACTCACTGCCGTCGGCGTTAAACATCCGCATTTGCGCGTCCGCCTGATCCGATGGACAAATTAAAATCAGGCCGTCCGAACCGACGCCTTTGTGGCGGTCGGATACCGCAACCGCCAATGACGAAGGATCCGAGGGCACCGGCTCCTGAAAACAATCGACGTAAACATAATCATTGCCCGCGCCGTGCATTTTGGTAAATCGCATTTTTTTAATGGAGTTGAAGTGTGTTAGAAATTTGAAGTCGTGCTTCGAGACGTTCAGTCTCATTCTCTCAAAACAACCACCTTGCAGGCAAGCCCGGCACTCAACCACTCTCATTGACGAGAGAATTGTGCGGCGAGCTAGAACTTAGTCTTGCTTGTCGAGTGCTGGATTCTCGAATATTGTAATTCGCTCTCCAGCTTTGACGTTTTTTTTGATCGTCTTTTTGCCGCTGGGCCAAGTCACTTCGAGCATGTCGATCTTATCTGCGTCTCCCATTCCAATATGAATGCGTTTGGAATTCACGCTCGACAATCCTTCCCCACAAGACAGGTGAAACATCCGTTTCTGTTTCTCACCGTTTTGCCACACCATCACAGTCGCTCCGTAGGCATCCCGAGGGCTCCACTCCTCACTGGCGACAGCGGTCGTCTGACCTCCAACGAGTTCAATTTCGACATTACCAGCTTTCGCCCCTCGATCACCAATGGTATTGCGTACCATTCGAAATCTCGGATGATTTGGACTAGTCACGCCAAGATCCATCCACCCGTCTCGGTCAAAATCCAGCAGTACAAACCCGCGTCCGTCTTCCCGAAAATCGGCACCGGAGACGAGTGAGTAGTCTGTATAATTCCCGTCGCGACGAAAGAAAATGCGGTTTCTTTCGCCACCACTTAGAGAATTACTATTGAGGTAGCGCTCGCCCGGTTGGGGATCATCCACCCATTCGAAATAGATGGTTCGCATTTCTTCCAACGGCCCCCATTCTTTCGCATTTGAAAATTCATGCCCTCGACCCTCTCCGAAGCGAACTGCTTCACGCCAAAGGCAACTTCACAAATCAACTTTCGTCTTCACTTCGTCGGGAGCCGAATAACATCCACTCGGTACGTAGATATCCAAATTGCCGTCGTTATCGAAATCGGCGAACTGGCCACCATAAGACCATCCGACTCGAGCAACGTGCTGCTCTCCCTCTGCGTCCCCCGCGACCTGCTTAAAAACTACGCCTTGATTCTCGAGCTGCTCCCCCTTCTCATCTCCCGCAACCTGTTTAAAAACTACGCCTTGGTTCTCGAATAGAAAATTCCCATGGGCGGCCACTTTCAGACGGGGATCAGCGCCTTCCACCTGATCGACGATGCGATTCCCAGCTTTGGAATACATATTGGAAACATAGAGGTCCAAATCACCGTCATTATCGTAATCGCCCCAAGAGCACCCCATCCCAAACCCCATGTCCATCGTGGGAATAACCGCCGACGTAACATCAGTAAATTTCGGCTGGTAACTCCCTCGCTCCGTATCATTCCTAAGGAAAACATCAGGAGCAAAATCATTACAAATATAGAGATCCTGGTCGCCATCACTATCATAATCATTCCACGAAGTTTGGTAAGAATTCCGATACTGCTTAAGCCCATCATCCATCTTCACCCACTCGAAGTTCTTCCCGCGATTCATCAGCAGTATATTGGGAGGTCCGCCTCGATCGACAAACTTATCGTTTCCGAGAATCTTTAAACGCGTTTTCAGCTGCTCTTTCTCACGCGTGACAAATCCTATCCAATCATCAATCGGCCCAGTTCCCGTGGCGTAGGTACTTAAATAAATATCCTCAAGGCCGTCCCGGTTCAAATCCGCAACAGAAATTGCATTGACAAATCGCGTTTCTTCAAGCACTTCATTAATCGCGTCGTGCGGCTTGAATTGCCCACCGACATTCTCGAAAAACTGACTTGGAACCATCGACATTCCAATCAGCAAGTCGGAATCACCATCGTTGTCAAAATCAAAGAAATATCCGCAGGTCGCCATTTCCGGCACATCGATTCCAACTGACTTCGTCACGTCCACGAACGTCTCATCTCCTTGGTTTCGAAGTAATTGCACGGCTTGCCAGCGATCCGTCATAAATAGATCTTCGTGCCCATCGTTATCGAAATCGACGACACTGACCGACGGATATTGTCCTACCGACCCCCAATCATTACATCCTTTAAATTCGTCTCTCGCTTCCTTAATCGACTGCGATTCAACCATCTTTCCATTTTCAAGAGATCGGATTATTTCCATCTCTCCGCACCGGGTGATAATTAGATCCTCGTGAGTCGCTTTCGAAACAGCACTCATCGTCTCAACATCGGGAATCGCATCCGCGGTGATGTTTTCAAACAAAGTTCCCGTCGATGCAATCATGGAAAATTTCGTCTGCTTCCAAGAAACAAGCTTCCAGTCGTTATCTGCGACCTCACGCCAGCCAAGCGTCTGATAGGCACGGACTCCCAGCGGCGATTCGCCCTGACGAAACATCCGGCCTTCAAATTTTGTCTCCATCTCAAAGACACCAGATTTGAGAAACGTGCCTTTGAGAACACCGAGTTGAGCGTCTTCAAAACGTCCTTTTTCAAACAGCGGCGCCCACACCTGAGCGAACCCAATTACCTCGGTTTGATCTTTAATGGGCCAATCTGCCATGGTGGCAAGGGCGTCGTCAGACGTTTCCGCGGCTTCGGATAACAACGAGTCAATCGCCTTGTCATCGATACCAACGTACTCAATCGTTCCAGGCACGACGACCGAGAGATCTACTTGAGACCCCATCAACCCCGCCACTAAAAGACTGTTTTTACCCGCAAGTCCCTGAATCACCGTTTCTGAATCAGTTATCCCTTTGATTCGAAGCTGCGCGTCGGAGAGCACCGGTTGGTCGACAGCGGGACGCACCACTTCTGTCGTCCGCTGGGGCTCTTTTTCACAGCCCAATAAGAACATTACCGAACCGACAGCCCAAGCGAGTAAAACGAAATAACCAATTTTTAAATTCATGTTTTCAGCCTTACGAGGGTGCTGAACCTGTCACACAACCGTCGTGGTTACCAATGACGCTCGACCCTAATACCAAGGTCAATGCCTTTTCTTTTCTTCCATCTTCTTTTCTTCCATCTTCTTTTCTTCCATCTTCTTTTCTT
>JAPKBL010000142.1 GCA_028823415.1 Mariniblastus sp. | reverse complement strand
GATTCCAAATTAACGAAAACCCAATTAGTTTCGGCCTCGGCGAGTCGTCGGCCATCACGCTGGCGAATCACATGGTACCGCCGTTTCGACGAGAATCGCTCCATTCCAGCGACCCAGGTCTTCACCACAATTTCGTCGCCAAGCAACGCCGGGATTTTGTATTTGATTTTATGCGAACGTACGATGAACCCAAATCCTGATTCGCGATAACGAATCGACGACCAACCCACACTCTTGGAATGGGCGCTGGCAGACTTCAAGCACCACCGCAAAAATACAAGATTGTTGACATGGTTCATCTCGTCGAGCGACTCAGCTTCCACGGTCAGCTTGTACAGATATTCCAAGGGAGTGTCCGGTTGATGCATTTACCCACTTTCGTCGCGCTGGAGAATTCAATTTGAGTGATCCCCAATTTGAATGAAATCGCAGCAGCGAACAACCCGCCAACACCGCGCTGCAGCCGTTTTGACGCGCGTCCAAAATTGTGAAACTTGACACAACAATCGCCCATCGCGATTCAAGACAATTCTGGCATCTAACGATTCGAAACGTTCAATCAAGCCAACAAACGCTTGAAAACCTTAAAGCCTACCCTTGCGAAAACCCGTTTAAGCGCAAGGATCAATTAAACGACGGCAACGGGTTATATCGACCGCACGAGCGATTCCTTGACTTTATTGAAAATTCAAACGAAACTCGGAACTTTGGATTTGCAACGCGGCAGTCGCCAAGCCAAATTACAACTGGCTACCCATCGCCGCAAACTGTGAATTCCCTCGGTTTGGCAGTTTCCCTACCAATCACCCCAACAAGCATCGCACCAATGTTCCATCACTACCACTCTAGGCTCAAGGTACTTTTAACATCGACGTTCCTGTGTCTCATCGCTGCAACGTTTGCGGTCGCTCAGGAAGAACCGGCGCCGAAAGTCAAATCCAAAATCAACTCCGGTTTTATCTCAGCACTCCCTTTGCGAAGCATCGGCCCAGCCTTAATGTCGGGACGGATTGCTGATATTGCCGTCGACCCAACCAATCCAAACGTTTGGTATGTGGGAGTCGGCTCGGGCGGGGTATGGAAAACGACTAACTCAGGCACGACTTTTGAATCCATTTTCGACGGCCAGAAATCTTATTCGATTGGCTGCATCACGATTGATCCCAACAACAATAATACGATCTGGATTGGCTCTGGAGAAAATGTTGGTGGGCGGCACGTGGGCTACGGAGATGGGATTTATGTTAGTCACAATGGAGGAAAAACATTTACCAATATGGGGTTAGCCAAATCTGAACATCTTTCCAAGATTATTGTTCATCCCAAGAACTCGCAAATCGTCTTCGCGGCTTCACAGGGCCCGCTCTGGTCAGCGGGGGGCCAACGTGGTCTCTACAAATCCATCGACGGTGGTGCCAATTGGAAAAATGTGCTTAATTGCGACGGGCAACCCGGCGGAGAATATACAGGCGTGACCGATGTCACCATGGATCCGAATGATCCCAACACTCTCTACGCCGCAACTCACCAGCGACATCGCACGGTCTGGTCACTATTAAATACCGGCCCGCGATCGGGTATCCATAAATCTACTGACGGTGGCGAATCCTGGGTCGAACTAAAAACGGGGCTGCCGGGTGGAGACAAAGGCAAAATTGCGCTTCAAGTATCACCTCAAAAATCAAACATCGTTTACGCAGCCATTGAACAGCAAAATCGGGTCGGCGGTTTTTACCGGAGCGAGGATTTCGGAGGTAGTTGGTCCAAGATGTCGGATTACGTTGGCGGCGGTACTGGGCCACATTATTACCAGGAAATTTATTGCGACCCTCACCGGTTTGACGTTATCTATCATGCGAACGTCCGCATGGGGCGAACCGAAGATGGCGGAAAGACCTGGGGATCTGTTTCTAAATCGACCAAACATGTCGACAATCATGCGGTCGCCTTTAGCCCAACTGATCCCAACTTTTTGATCGTTGGCTGCGATGGTGGTCTCTATCGTTCGTATGACTACGCACAAAGTTATTCGTTCTGTGCCAATTTACCTCTTACTCAATTCTACAAGGTCGATGTCGATTACGATTTCCCCTTTTACAATGTTGTAGGCGGTACTCAAGACAACAACACGCAATACGGCCCGTCGAGAACTGGGAATGTGCAGGGAATTCGAAATGCTGACTGGCGAATCACGATCGGTGGCGATGGGCACGATAACGCCATTGACCCGACCGACCCCAACATTATGTACTGCGAGTCTCAAGAGGGTAACATTCGGCGATTTGATCGAAGAACTGGCCAATCGGTCGACATCCGCCCTCGCCCAGGCGCCGGCGAGGACAATTTAAGATTCAATTGGGATTCGCCCATTTTAATCAGTCCACACGACAATAAACGAATTTACTTTGCTTCCAAGTTTCTTCATCGAAGTGATGACCAAGGTGATTCATGGACCACCGTTAGTCCCGACCTCTCCAGAAACCAAAACCGGTACAAACTCAAAATGATGGATCGGGTTTGGAGCGTTGACGCTGGATACGATCTGCTTGCAATGTCGCAGTATGGAAACATTACCTCGATCAGCGAATCCCCGCTGGTCGAAGGCCTGCTCTACGTGGGAACCGACGATGGTTTGATTCATGTCTCCGAAGATGGCGGAGACAACTGGACCGTCACCGAAAAAATCTTTGGTGTTCCCGAGTACTTTTTTGTCAACGACATCAAAGCCGATCGACATGATGCCAATGTCGCCTACGCTTGCCTCGATAACCATAAAACCGGTGACTACAAGCCCTATCTTGTTAAGAGTACCGATCGTGGAAAAACGTGGACTCTCATCAGCGGCGACCTTCCAGAACGCCATCTTGTCTGGCGGATTGAACAAGACCATGAGAACAAAAACTTGTTCTTCCTAGGCACCGAATACGGATTATTCTGCTCACTCGACGGATGTCAGACATGGATCAAAATGACTTCGGGGGCTCCGAACATTCCATTCCGTGACCTCGCAATCCAGCGTCGCGAAAACGACCTCGTGGCCGCAACCTTTGGTCGAGGGTTCTACGTTTTGGACGACTACTCTCCACTACGTGATCTAACCGATGATTTAATCGACAGCAGCGATTTGCACATCTTTCCAATGCGAAAAGCACTTTGGTATCTCCCACAAGACTTACTCGGTGGAAAAAAAGGATCTCAAGGCGATAGCTATTTCGAGACACCCAACCCCGCTTTCGGAGCAACCCTCACCTATTACCTCAAGTCAGATTTAAAAACAAAGGCAGCAATTCGCAAAGCAGCCGAGGCGAAACAATCGAGCAATGGAGAAGACATTCCGATTCCTACCTGGGATCAACTCCGTGCAGAATCGCTAGAGCAGGCGCCGAAAGTTTACTTTGAATTCTATAACCAATCCAAGGAAGTCGTCGCGCGTGTTAACGGAAGTACGAACAAAGGTTTGCACCGCATGTCATGGAACTTGAGATATACCGAGTATAACGGTAGCCCAATGGTCGCCCCCGGCAACTACTCTGTCCAAGGCTTCAAGCTGATTGATGGAAACGTATCGAAGCTTGGCAACGAGCAGAATTTCGAAGTCGTTTCGATCGAGGAGCCTAGTCTCAAACCACAAAATTTAGCCGACACGATCGCTTATCAACTTAGCCTTGCTAAATTAAACGATACAATCGGAGCGACTTCTCGATCACTCGCCACACGAATTGAGAGAATCACGAAGATACAATCAGTCATTCAAAAAAGCCCCGCCGCAGATCCTGAACTTCTGAAACAGGCCCGCGAGTTGGAACTTGAGTTACGAGCCGCGGCTCGGCAACTTAACGGCGACAACATCAAGAGTGACAAATTCGTGGAAGACATACCTTCCATTGGAAGTCGCGTAAGTTCGGTTCTCTACGGATCTTCGCGAAACACCTACGGAATCACTCAAACTCAAAAAGATCAAGTGGAAATTGCCAAAACTGAATTTAAGTCGGTATCGAAAACCATTAAGAAGTTAATTAATTCAGATTTCGAGAGCTTCGAAAAGAAATTAAATCAGGCTGGCATTCCTTGGACGGAAGGGCGTGATATCCCACGCTTAAAATAGCCAACGGTCCTTGGGGATAAACATGCGTTCGACTATTTTTGTTGGCGTTGCCCCAATGGCTTTGGTAAAACTGAGCCCCAGTTATTGAATTTGTACGGCCAATATCTCGATCCGCGGCAAGTGCGGTTGACGATGATGTGTCGATGGCACAAATTGTTGACATGCCAATCGAATTTAAATGTACAACCTGCCAGAGCGTTCTTCGCGTTGACGAAACCGGAAGCGGTAAACGGGCAAGGTGCCCCCACTGCAAATCCCTTAACTTGATACCGAAAACCAAGGCGCCTGTACCAAGTACACCGCCGACGTCGCAACAGTTCTTTATTGACTCAGTCTCCGGTTCAATTTATGGCCCGATCACGAAACTGGAACTCGACCAATGGGTACAGGAAGGACGAATTTCCGGCGATTGCGTTGTCAGGGCCAGCGGAGAAAAGGTAGGAAAACCGGCAAGTCGTTACTATCCCGGCCTTGAACGGTCTGAAGTGGCCAACGAACAGGTGACGGTCGACATCAAGCCTAATCCGGTGGTTGAGAATCCATATGCTTCACCGCCCAGTTTGGAAAAAGCAAAGCTGCCCAAACCAACGGGCTTTTCGGTTACCCCAACCGCAGTCAATTTTGAACTAATTTTCAATGCGGCCACACGGCTTTTTCTCAAAAACGCGTTGATACTTTCGGCGACTGCCTTGGTTTGCATGTTACCCAGCATCGCTAGCTCGGTTTATGACTTCAGTGGTAATGAAGCCTCGGCAATTCCACAATTCCTGTTTAACCTCGTTCAAATTTACCTCAGCATCGGACAGACACGACTAGCCATTCAAATTAGCCGCGGCCAACCGGCAGACTTTTCGATCGTGTTTTCTGGAGGCGACAAATTCCTGCCCGCCATCTGTTTTACTTTTATCGCAAGCATCGCCTTAGCCCTCGGTTTCGTCGCATTTATTATCCCGGCGATACTTCTCCTGCTCTATTTTTGGCCTAGCTTTTATTTGCTGGTAGATGGCCACGCCAACGTCTTAGACAGTTTCTTCATGGCGAAAGACATCTGTGTACCCAACATTTTGACGACATTTCTGGTTGGCTTGGCGTCGATCGGGATATTGCTCGTGGGGCTTGTTGTCTGTGGAATTGGAGTCATTCCGGCCTCTGGGTTTGTGTCGGTCTTTTGGGCGATTTCCTATCTTTCGATGTCAGGCCAAATTTCATTTGAATAATTCTTCCCAACGCTCCTCTCAATGAAGACCAAACCATCGGTCACCGCTGTAGCCTTTGATATGGATGGCCTCATTTTCAACACTGAGGACCTTTACGATCAAGTTGGCGAAATTTTGCTATCGCGACGTGGGTTACATTTCACTCGGGAATTGAAAATGGAGATGATGGGCCTACCAGCCCCGACAGCCTACGAGATCATGCGTAAGAGATGTGGAATCACGGACTCCGTCGGTCAACTTCAAACCGAAACCGACTCTATTTTTGACGAGCTTCTCCCCCAGCAACTAAAAACCATGCCGGGATTGGAAACACTACTGCAAAAATTGGAATCAAAAAAGATTCCCAAAATAGTAGCCACCAGTAGTCATCGAAAATTTGCCAATCGAAACCTCGCCCAATTTGAGCTAACCCATCGTTTCGAATTCGTTCTAACGGCCGAGGACGTAAGTCAAGGCAAACCCCACCCCGAGATTTACCTGACCGCAGCGGAGAAACTAGGCGTGGCCCCAAAAAATTTACTCGTTCTCGAAGACAGTAAAACGGGCAGCACCGCCGCCGCTGCCTCCGGCGCTTTTACCGTTGCCGTACCTACCGAGCACAGTGTTGGACTAGACTTCTCGCACGTTCACCACGTTGCTTCACGGCTTGACGATGAATTTATTTTGAGTCTGTTTGATTAAAAAAAGGCAAAAGCAAAGTGCTGCCTATTGGGAGCGTGCCTGGCCCAAATGGTTCTTCTACCTGTGGATTTTCTTCGGTTTAGTCACCCCTAACTTATTTATAATGCTTGGCGTCGTCGCGATGGTGTTAAACGAGCGTAATATAGAAGTTGGATGGCATTTTGGACTGGTGGCGGCTTTGGGTTTCGTAATTAATGTAGGTGCAGTGTTTATTGCACTGTAACCAAGCTGGCTGGAGGAGGCAAAAAGTGAGTCGGGCCTAAGTCCTTATGTTTCAGTGTGTTAATTGCCTGAGTAGCCTTTTTTAGATCATTGTACTTGGTCACTAGGCAAGTATACCCCATCATTACACGTCTCTATGCGCCTAGACTATTTGCTTACTCAAGTTGGGGGTCAGGTTCGGGATCAGGTTAGACCTTGGGTTGAGGATCAGATTAGGTTTCAGGTTTCGAATGAGGTTAGGGATCAGGTGAACTATGAAATCACTTAAAGAACAGGTTATGTTTCAGCTTAGGTATAGTAATTTTTTGAGGGAAACCAAAAATGAACGCAACAGCAAAAACATTTGCGATTTTAATGTTCCTTCCTCCGGTGCTCACTTTCTTGTGTTAGGCGATTGGCATAGCGATTGGATTGGAGACAGGAGCAATCGGCTTCAATTTGTTTAAAGGTGATGCCACGTTCACCATGATTCTAAACGCTGGTTATATGTATGGACTTTTAGGGTCAATAATTGGTTCGCCAATTTGTCTAATTCTAACAGTGCTTTGTTCATTAATGGGAATTGCTACAGGGGGGATTAACGCCAAGTAGCATTACTCAAAGCCTGCGGGACTCCCCACATCGAGGAAACTGCGGGACTCCTGCGAGCCTAGAAAAAATTGGATTCCCGTATCTACCCGCAACATATTTTAGGTTCATTCAATCGAGGAAACAAACTCTCGATCCGGGGTGAGGCTTAAGCACCCTCGAACGCGCTCCCGCAGTGTTTGCACTTTCGATACTGCTTTTTATTCGGATTTCATCGCTCTAACCGCCGTCAGATGGTCTCTAACTGTCCCGCTTACCTCCAAGTACCGCCAGTTACGTGATACTGGGAATGAAACTTTTCGAGATGGGGTGGGCTAGTTTTTTGCTAAGAAATCGACAAGCAATCGAACACAGACAATCAGGCCAGTAATTCCAGCTAAGATTATCAGTGTCGTAATACCATTTACGACCACCGGAACTTCTTCCTCGTCCGGTGCTGGTTTCCTCTCTGGCTCGTCAGGGTTCTCTGATCCTTGAGGAGGCGCGTAGGGATTCTCCGATTCTTCCATCATTTCAAAGCTAACAGAGATCACGATAGTAAGCAAACTAGCGAGAGTGGGCGCATTAATTTGCTGGGGGGCTTTCGATCGGGAGGCGATTAATTGCCAACCGTCTCGACGATGAATTCATCTTGAATCTGCTCTAATCGCACAAAATGGAGGGAGTATAATAAATCCCTCAAAAGAACCTATTGAAGGGAGAAACCTGCCGCGAACAGGGAACACTAATTCCATGAGAGCACCTTCGAACAAACAGCTTAGTTATCTGAAAAACTTAGGATACTCCGGCAAAGCGCCTGAAACATTAGAGGAAGCCAGCCTGCTTATTACAGCGATGCGCGAAGAAGACCACAGCTTAGAAGAGGAGTATTTGACTGGAACAGGTTACTTCGGCCAATTGGATTTTTTAGGCGTAGATTACCCCTACATCCGCAAAAATTTCAGAGGGTGGATGATAAGGAGAATGCACTTCCAATATGAGACAGGGGAAACAGGTAGCTTAACGACCCATTACGTGACAAAAATTCAGTGTAAAAAACTGGAGGGGCGGGGACTGTTCGATTATTTCGTGGCGGCAGCTGATGGTTCCGGAGACAGTAGAGGCGCGAGTAATCGGACCGCAGATGAAATTCTTTCACAATCTTTCACCCGGACGAAAAAGACATTCTATCTCTATCCTAAAGCAAACTCCGCCAAGGAAGAAGTTGCCAGTTTGAAAGAAGCGATGGCAACGATTGACAGACTAAACGAGGAAGACGAGGAATACGGGGGTTATCCACAACCGCCACCAAGCCCCAACAAAATTTAATCTCAAGAGAGCTACCGGCAATAAAACCTGCTAATCATAAAAGGGTTGGGTGGCCTCGAATTCAATCCCTCGATTCGCATCAATTCTTCACCATCAAGGGCGTTGGCTTTGTGAATCCAAACTCTGAAAGACCAACTTCTCCTATCGAATCTTTGTTGGCTGTTTAGCCACTCTTCTAGGTTGTCCTGCCCGAGGTTGTTTTTATCCACGTCGATGAGAAGTGCCACAGATTGCTTCATGGTGTGGTTGACCGTTTCCGCTAGGATTTTTGTTTTAGTCATTCTGGTTCAGCAAGGAAACGATGTGAGATCCTGTGAGAGTTGCCATGATCGGCCACCTCGATAGATTCAATTACTGCTGGACGCTATGATGACACTGTGTGAGTTGAAGAGTTTTTGAGTCGTAAAAACATTGGTGAAAATCAACCTATGCAATTCATGTTGAATTTACTGGATTGATCTACTTGATACCGCTCAATTAATTTCAAGTCGCTTTTGGTTTTGGTATAGTGGTATAGAAAAGACGAGTGCCTCGTTGGGCTAATTTCTCAGTCATTACTTTGCAGCGGACAACCAATGCTTGAATTTGTCGGAAAAGGCAAAAGCCATAACTGCAACGGGACGACGCGTAGAGATTTTCTTCGCGTTGGAGCCTTAGGCGGGTTGGGGATGACGCGCGCCGATTACCTGTGGGCTCAACAACACGGGACTCAATGGAGTTTTGATTCCCCCCAACAAAAACTCTCGGACGATTTTTTTGACCGCGGAAAGCTGGGTGAAACCGTGCACTCGCCTGATTTTCGTCAGGGCAGGGGAGGCCGGCAATCCTTGTTCTAATCCGATCCGCTTGACGGTGCTTCCTAAGAACTCGGAATGAAAATAATGACTGCATCGACTGAATTGCCGCGCAGAGTACATTACGTTGGAGAGAGACGCTCGAGAGAGCAAATGAAAACTCGACTCGGGGACTAGGAAATTGTCGAGTTTTGAAGTTTGATAGACAGACTAAACTTCGATCGTCAGGGCAGAAAGCTACAACATGAACTCTCCACTTGCAATTGTAATGGCCGCGGGAAAGGGAACCCGCATGAAATCAGAGCTTCCCAAAGTGCTGTGCCAAGCCAACGGGCGTCCCTTGGTCCGTTACGTTCTTGACGCACTCAACGAAGCGGGCGTTGGGAGAATGGTCGTTGTTGTCGGCTACGAAGCTGGAAAAGTAGAGGCCGAACTATCAGGTCAGCAGGATCTTCAATTCGCCTACCAAACCGAACAACTCGGCACCGGCCACGCCGTGATGATGTGCCGAGAACAGATCAAGGATCACGACGGGCCTGTTGTCGTGGTCGCAGGTGATTCGCCCATGATGCAAGCTTCTTCGATCAAATCGCTTCTCGATGAATTCGAGTCATCCAATCCGGCTTGTCTGCTGGGAACACTCATTCACTCCGACCCCACCGGACTCGGTCGGATTGTTCGCAATTCAGATGGCCAATTCGTCGGCATCGTTGAGCAGAAGGATGCAACCGAAGATCAGCGTAAAATCACGGAAGTCAACATGAGTACGTATGTGTTCGACTGCCAGAAAATGTTGAGTGCTTTAGACCGTCTGACCGATGACAACAACCAAAAAGAATATTACATTACAGATCTGCCCGGAATCATGCTCGAAGAAGGGGACGATGTGCGTGCCCTTGCAGTACTCAAGCCCATCGAATCGTTAAGCGTCAATACGCTGCAACAACTTGGAGAAGTCGAGCAAGTAATGAAAAATCTCTCGACAGAATAAGCAAAAGAATCACTGCTTGATGGCCGAACCAACAATCATCGGCAAGACTGAGTCCCGTTTGTAATTATCACAAATCACCCGTTTATTCAAAGTATCAACGATGCGAGAACTGAAAATTTTTAGCGGTCGTGCCCATCCGGAACTTTCAGAGAAAATTGCCGACTTTCTCCATCTTGAATTGGGTAAAGTAAAATTCTCGACTTTCCCCGATGGTGAAATTCACTGCAAAATCGAAGACGTCCGGGGACGAGACGTCTTCCTAGTGCAACCGACCTGTCCGCCAGTCAACGACACGTTGATGGAATTACTGATTCTCATTGATACTTGCCTTCGGGCCAGCGCTGAACGCATTACCGCAGTGATTCCTTACTTCGGCTATGCTCGGCAAGACCGAAAAGACGAAGGTCGAGTGCCAATCACTGCCAAACTGGTTGCAAATATGCTGACCAGAGCAGGTGCTGATCGCGTTTTAACCATGGATTTGCATGCTGCCCAAATTCAAGGTTTTTTCGACGTTCCAGTTGATCACATGTACGCGGCGGGCGTGCTCAACGAGCACTTTCGGGCGATGAATATCCCAACAGAAGAGATCGTCATCGTCAGCCCCGACGAAGGCAGCATCAAACGCGCCGTGGGACACGCCAAACGACTCGGAGGTGACATCGCAATCATCGATAAGAGACGACTGTCAGCCGACCACGTCACTCAAGAGAACATTATCGGCGGCCCGCTTGAAGGCAAGGTCGCGTTGATGTTTGACGATATGATCAGCACCGCAGGCTCGATCGTCGGTGCTGCCGAGCTGGTTCGAAAGAAAGGTGCAAGGGAAATTCACGTTGCTGCATCCCATGGCGTCTTTGCCGGCCCGGCAATCGAACGACTCAGAAATGCCCCAATTGACAGCATCGTCGTCACCGACAGCATTCCGATCCCTCCGGAAAAGCGGTTACCCAATATGAAGGTTTTGAGCGTCGCCCCAATTTTAGCCGAGGCGATCAAGAGAATTCATCAACACAAATCGATTTCTGCAATTTTCAGCGATGCCGGCGGGGACGACGCTTAAATCATTTCTTGAGACGTCATTTCTTGAGACGTCATTTC
>JAPKBL010000141.1 GCA_028823415.1 Mariniblastus sp. | reverse complement strand
AGCGGGCAGTTGAGCGGGCAGTTGAGCGGGCAGTTGAGCGGGCAGTTGAGCGGGCAGTTGAGCGGGCGGTCACGGCTCCGTTATCGACGGTACCGATTGATTCCCGGCGTCAGGGCAAGCATCTGTAATCCCGTCGAATATCTGTCGCCACGACGGTAAACCCAACTGCCCTGATCCAGCAAAAAACGAGCAACTTGATATTGGGGCGTTAGAATTACGCGTTAATCTGATTTTGATCGTTAATTACCGTACTCGATCTCCAAGCGAGGCGATCGGTCGCGATATGATACTGCGGATCTTCGGAGATGTTTATCTCGACCAAGTCGCCCGCTTTTGCGAGTAGCAATCGACACTCGGGGCTTAAGTGAGTGAGGTGAAGTCGCTTGCCAAGGCTTTCATATTTTTCTGCCATCGAATTAATCGCTTCCAATCCGGACTGGTCGTAGACTCGTGAATAGTAAAAGTCGAGGACGACATCGTCTGGATCCGCGCTGGGATCTAACATCTCTTTAAAGGAGGAGACCGACGCAAAAAACAGAGGCCCGTGCAGCTGATAAATCTTACTTCCAAATTCGTTGTATTTAATATCAGCGCCCATGTGGGTTGCGTGTTGCCATGCAAAGACTAACGCGGAAACAATCACACCCAAAATAACGGCCGAAGCCAAGTCATGCATAAACACAGTGTATCCGGCGACCAACACCATCACCAACATGTCGCTGATTGGCATTCGGTTGAACATCTTTAAAGACGCCCACTCAAACGTTCCTATGACGACCATGAACATCACGCCGACGAGCGCCGCCATCGGAATTTGCTCGATCAGCGGAGATAGAAAAAGAACAAAAAACAGTAAACAGACCGCAGCGGTAATTCCGGACAGCCTTCCACGGCCTCCCGAATTAACATTGATCAACGATTGCCCAATCATTGCACAGCCGCCCATTCCACCAAACAAACCACAGACGAGATTCGCGGCTCCCTGACCCACGCATTCACGATTCCCCTGACCGCGTGTTTCGGTAATTTCGTCAACCAGAGTCAGTGTCATTAGCGATTCAATCAAGCCGACGCCGCATAATACAATTGCAAATGGCAAGATAATGGCAAGCGTTCTCCAATTCAGTGGAACCATCGAATACTCAAGAAAAAACAATTTGGGAAGTCCACCACTGATTCCACTCACAGCTTCTGGTTGGTCAGCCGCCTCGAGGCCCTGAAGTCCGTCCTCCGGTTGAATTGCCGCAATCGCCCCGACGGACGCTGAAACCGGTTCTACTCCGACCGCGGACGGTAACGGGTCTGCATGAGACACGGCAAGCGAATTGGTTCGCAACATATCCCCGACAGTCGCCACCGAATTGATCTCGGACGATGAATTTGAATTGACCACAATCGCAATCAACGTGACGCTGAGTATCGCAACCAATGATGCAGGAACTGCCCGCGTAAGCTTGGGGAGAAGCCAAATGATTGCCATCGTTAAACCTACCAGGGAGAGCATTAACCAAAGCTGGGGGCCTTGAACAAACGCCAATTCTCCATTCTTAATGGTTTTGAAACTACTTAGTTGCGCCAACCCAATCACGATCGCCAAACCGTTAACGAAACCTAACATCACCGAATGAGGAACCATCCGAATCAACTTACCCAGTCGGCCGATTCCAATCGCGATCTGGAACAGGCCACAGAGCATGACAGTGGGGAACAGATATTCGATGCCGTGCATGGCAACTAACGAAACAACGACAACTGCCATAGCTCCGGTAGCACCGGAGATCATTCCCGGTCTGCCGCCAAACACAGCTGATATTAAGCCAATAAAGAATGCCGAATACAACCCAACCAGCGGGGAAACCCCAGCCACAAATGCGAAGGCAATCGCTTCAGGTACCAAAGCTAAAGAGACGGTCACCCCGGAAAGAAGATCGTTTTTGAGTGAGCCGGACTGAGGACGAAAAAAATTGAGCATGCAAGTTCCTGGATTGTTACCAATTCGCCCCAAACTAGAAAGTTATGGCGAAACTGCCGATCACCTCTTGGATGATCCTCAACGCCAAGAACTGGCGGTGCGACAGCAAGTCAAAAGATCGAAGATATGCCCCAATTCATGGAACACTATCGAATGGATGACTATAGTTATCGCCGAGCTTGGGTCAACATCGACTTTAAGTGAATTTCACTTCCATAAAACCGAGAATTAGCGAGCAAACACTAGAACTCGCTCTGCGTAGGGCGTTCAATATCCGTTAGCGTCGAGTCTGGTAAGTCCAATTCACCGTAGGCCAGATCCCTCCAATTGTTCGACCACACAGGGGTGCGTAAAAAATATCCTTAAAACATTTCCAAAGGTCCGCCACAATGCGAACACAGGGCAGCCAGGCCAAAAAGTGGTCGCCCTCGCCGCGTACCAGTAAGTCGTGATAGTTGGGATCCTCTGCAATCAGGATTCAGATTTCACTGATTCGTAAAGAATTTAGGACGCGAAGCACTTGGCGATGACGTTCGCAAACGGAAATAGCCCATTCGGCATAGAACAACGCGGTGGATTGTCGCCTAAGCGATCGCTAGCACTGACGTTAAGGTTGACTGTTTCAAGCAGCAATCGTAAAGAGACTGGTCAGAAACTTCTCTACTTTTGAAAGCCCGATGGCCTTATTAAAAATTCAGTTCTTTGTTTGCTTCGTATTCCTGTCGTCGATTGCATCGATGCCTCGACAGGTTGCCGCACAAGGACTGTTTTCGCAAATGAAAAAGGACATCCGCAGTCAATCAGTTTCAAACGAAACAACAAAGAAGAAAGAGAAAAATCGGTCATCTGAATCGTATGATGACACCTATTCCAATCAGGACTGCGATAACCCGTTTTCAGAAATATTCGGTGTTGTCATCCTCTCAACTGTAACTGCACCATGGTCTATTCCCATCCTAGCTGCAGAAGACGATTACGAGTCCGCCGGATATTTCCCTGGCTATCCATATCAGGATGACTTAAGCGGATACATTATGGTCGATCGACTTTCTCAACACGAATCCATCGGCAGCGAACCTTACCCCTACTCGACGCAATCAAGCACTGACTACACTCATTACTCAGACGAAATTTCCAAAATAGGAACACGCTTTCTAATCGATACAACATCGCGATTTGGAATCGATAGCGAATTTAGCTACTGGGAAGAGTCGCTGCCGGGAGGCCTCAGAGAGAACTTTTGGTCGGGCGATACAAACGTACTCTTCAGGTTCGCCCAATCGGAATCGGTTCAGATGCGAACGGGAATCGGGTTCAATTGGCTCTCCGACGACATTGGCTCAGATTTCGGATTCAACTTCACCTACAAAGGCGACTTCTTCCCTATTGATCCTGTGATCATCTCTGCGGAACTCGATCTCGGTAAAATCGGTAGTGCGGCCTTGACTCACGTTCGAATCACAACCGGCGTAAACTGGCGTCACGCTGAAATTTTCGTCGGATACGATCACCTTCGACTCGGCGAAACGGAATTAGATGGACTTATCGGCGGACTTAGAATATGGTTCTGAGAAGTAAGGCCGACTTCATTCTCAATTGACGAAAAAGGACAAGCTCATGGACAATCGAAGTTTAGCGATTTGCGTCTGTTAAGTTTTCACCGTCACGCTCACCGCTTGCAATGAAGAAAAAGCAACTGAACCGCCAGCCAAGACGAACCCCGTCAGTAAGGCTGACGATGCTACCAAGTCCCAGACAGCGGAAAAACCGACCGATCCCCAACCCGAAGAAACCGCCTCTCCTCTAAACACCCCGAAAAATTCCCTGACCTCTCAAATGGAGTTGTTAAAAGCTGGCAATGTAGAAAAACTCCAAGCTTGTTTTACCGAACGCCTACACGACAGTATCACCGCCGAATCGGTCGCGAAGGGACAAAAGGATTTATCCGAGTACACACTGGATGACCTTTATGCGTCGGAGGAACGCGGCGAGTTCCAAGGCTCGGAAACTTGCAAGATAATGATGAAAAAAGGCCGCTCGCTAACCACCTTCGTTCTCAAGGATGGTCAATGGCTCGCAGACACAATTTGGTTCCAATGAAACTATAACCACTGCCGACTACACCATTTTCAACAAGCGTCGTTGACCAGCCAAAGCAACGGCTCAACTGAAATCTCCTTTAAGCGAAGGACCAATAGGCGGACAAATCAATTCAGTTCTTCATTTGAGTGCGCGACGAAAAACAAAATCGAACAGGACTGCCAACCCGACGCAACTATTTTATTCCAGACCCATGAATGAGATCACCTACAACAAACTTCCCCAAAGCTACCGTTGGTCTCAATCGATCATGCTGGCAAGCGTCGGTGTCTTGTTCTTTGCAAGACATCTGCCGATCCAGCGATTGGGGCCCGCACTTCAAATTGTGACTTGGACTATTGTCGCCGGAATAGCTGGACTGTCTGTCTCAATGTCTTGCTATGTTGTCATTCGATATCCCTATATCAGTCTTGTCTCAACCTCTGACGAGGATACGTTTTCGAAACAATTTGTTTCCAAACGCCTAATGTTCGTCGCAAAATTGATTTTGCCAACCGGACTATTCGGTTTTTGCGTTTTAACAACCACCGCGTTTTTTAATGGCGATGGCTTTCAAATTGTTCGAGCCGCTGTAATGGCCTACTTTTACATTCAATTTGTCTTCACGCTATTTTTATGTTTCTGGTATGACCCGGTAACGCACCCCACGGTTGCCACGTTCATACGGGCGACTCTAGGGATCGGTCTTATTCTCGTTCCTTTACTTCTTCCGGTCTTGTTCATTGGATCGATTCGTTGCAAACACCTACTCGATGCGGCAACACAAGCGACCAGCGAACACGTCGCTGAACAAGCTGAGAAATTCAACCAGTGATATCTTGGAAAGAGCCTGCTGAGTTTTAGGAATTGTACGATCGTGGAGTTGGCACTGGATTCGAACTTCTGTGTGCCACGATTGGATTCGCAGGGATTGAAGTGATGGAAATACTGGCGGTATCCTAGCCGGCGCATCGGTTCTCGCTGGTCTGGCTACGTTGCCGACGTTCATGGCTAGTGTAGTTTTGGGCTCGCGCTTATAGTGGAACGCCAGATTGGCACTTATACTCTGCATCTGGCTTATGATGTTAAGCTTGCGCTCGATGGTGTAGTATCGCAATTGGGCAGTGGAGACGCCGGATAACCGAGAAATGCATCGGGGCACTTAACCGAGCGGGTTGCTGATGGTTGGTCTTTCGCCCCTGTCCGGTGATTTTAATCGTTAACCAAAAAGGTCGAAGTAAATGAGAAAAGCAATTATTGTTGCATTAGATATTAGTGCGTTAAGTGGAAGAAAAAAGGAACAGGCTACTGAGGATGCACTCCGTGAACTGAATCAGTACTTGGCTGAGGGGTGGAAGGTAATACATTCGTTCCCTACGAGCGGGACAGGTAACGTAATGTGCTCTGCGAGTATCGTCATCCTCGAGAAAGACTGATAAACAGAAAACTAAGCGCAGTCAAACTGTGGAAACGCAACCAGCCCAATACCACCCAGACCATGCAATAACGGGGGCATGGCAACTTTTCAGTTCTGCATAGGCGAGAGGCTTTGCTAACACAAATATAGCGATCAAAGATTATTCCGAATCATCGCGAACCCGTAGCCTTTGAGGGAGGGGCCGATGACGTCCTGGCACTTGGCTAATTTTCTTTTCTGTTTTGGCCTCCTCGTTTTATCATTTGCTTGATTTTGCTGCGACAAAATAAATCGCTAAGTCAATTAAGAAACAAGATTGAAAGATTCATGTCTAGCGACCCAAACTTTGCCGCGATCAAATACAATATCGATTTGCAACCAGAACCTGTACTTTTGTTGGAAACTTGCCATCCATGAAATTATACCGATCGCTTGATGGCTTCGCCGTATTTCCGCAATTGGCAGTTCTGTTTGATGTCAGAGTTCGAGGAAAAACCAAAGATCAACTAAAACACAACTTAACAATCTGATGCACATGAATCCGCCGACGTGGCGTGTTCTGAAGTTTCGATCAATCCCGCAACTTGGCAATCGTTGCCACTATCCGACTCAGGCGTATTAACTCTAATCTGGAACTTGCAAATGATCTGGACAGTAATCTACTTAGCAATCCTACTCTTGTCCTATCGAGGATTGGTGTATTGGATGAAACTGGACCTGAGAACACTTCGTCGCCACAATCGAACTTTGAGCAAAACATTTCTCGCCGATTCTAATGATTCAACATCACCCGGGAAATCAAATGATCGCAAGGTTGACTCGGCTTCGCGAAAAACAAATCGATGAATCGAAACTGTGTCGCATGTTGACGTTTTTGGTTTGATTTCCGTTTCCGCTCGATTAACTTTTCCGCTACCCACTTTGAATGTACACGTGAACGAGAAACGCGAATCCGAACGCCGGCGACAAACTTGGATCGCGCTCATCCCCTTCGCAATCGCGCTGCCAGGCGTAGCCCTCGCGTCTGTACTTTGGTTTCTGTCACCGCTTGAACCCGAACTCAATTCGCTTGCCTTCGGAAGCGTTGGCGCGATATTGGCGTTCGACCTTCCCGTTTGCCTATTCGTTCTTGTTCAATGGATCTGGACTGGAAACCCACCTGAACTTTCCCTTGTTCCCTTAGTTCCAACAAAAGAAGAACGCGAATTAAGAAAATCACTCCAAGAACGAACCAAATTGGATGGCGATGAATTCTACCAACGATTCTACGCGAACACTTCGATTCCCAAACTCCTTGTTGTCAAACTACGCGCGTTGCTCGAAACCCAATTAGGCCTACCAAAAAACTCCGTTCAACCCGACGACAACATGTTTACCGCGGATCCAGAATTGGATTGGCAATATTTGATTGACGAGATAAATAATGAGTTCGTAATTGTGGTTGGTTATGAAACCATCAATACGTTGGACGGTACATTTGACAACTTACTTAAATGTGTCGCAAAGACTTGCCTAAACCAAAACGAAACACCGAAAACGCCAAAAACGTTGGATGGCAAAGCGTTGGATCGAAACCGGTAACGCATTAGCGTTGGATCTCAGACACTTTTTTCGTACACGTCGACTGGTAGCCACAGGCCAGTTCGTAGTTCTCTCGGTGAATTCGACTCCCCCAAAATGTGCCTCCTTACAGACCAGACTGTAAGGCTGACCACGAACGGTTGCTCAACGACTCGCAGGGCAAGTCCATTGTGAGCATTCCAAACCCTAGCATATCATGGGTTTGACGACGGATCTGAACATCCGGGAATAATCGTAAATGGTTAATTAGTCACCGGCATTTAAAAACGGATGACATTGCGAAATTGGATTTGACAGCCATTTGAAATCAGGACGCGTTCAGAAATTAGTCCCATTACTAAAAACCTCATTTACTCTGGTCTACCAACCTTATGGATAACTCAGTCTCTAATAATACGCTGAAGATTAGCTCCACTCATCGGCCTTGATGGAAAGGTAGCTTCCAAAATTTGGAGAACGACCTGAAATCCGATAAACTCGTCTTGAGAATAATACTGGCTTTCAGGACATTCCGGCGAGTTGACCTGGTTTTGGGCGGAGTGATTTCCCTCACTGCCTGGTGACTGTTCCGCCGGAGCGCTTCATTTGTTCCGCATGGCGATATTTTCCAGCGCATTGAAAGAGAATACAGAATGGTCAAAACAAGAATTACTTTGGCAATTTCTATCGTGCTAATAATGACCACCCAAAGCACTGCCAACAACAATTACTTCATCCCCGGCGACGCCTTCTTCTATTTTGAAATTGAACAATCGGAATGGAAACGATTTAAGGATGGCCAACTAACCACGTTAAACTACGACCGTCCCGACCACTTACCGACTATGCTGTGTGGATTTACAGGGTATCGAAAATTGGACATTTCCAATTTGCCAGCGAATTCTCGCGCTCAACTTGTGAGTGCCATCGAAACGATGAAAAAGGCCTATCCGTCAGAGGTAATCATCAAAGTTAGAGAGTCGCTTGATCCCATCGACGATCCACCCATAAGCGAAAAAATAGAAATCAATAAGATTCGAATCTTTGTTTACAACAAGTCATTTGATTTGTCGAAGCACCGGATAGGGTTGAAATACAATGAGTCATGGCCGGAAACGGCAGGCCAGTTCCTTCACTCAAAGCAATACTTTCAATTCGATTTCTTCGTCAACAATACCAAGGGAATTACGGAATCATGGCGAATGGGCACGGATGTCGCCCCACTGGACATCCAGTTACCGATCCTAGAGGACGGATATACTAAGACTCCAATGAATTTCAATCCAGCAAACCACAAATTCGTAGTTGCGCCGCCAGTTCCGATGGAAACTCTATGCTTCCCTCGGCGCGGTTCAGGACTGAAATGCATTGTGGTATCAGGCGCTGGTGTACAAACTTGGATGGTCGACAAAACAGGGAAAACGAAATGGAAGCAAACCAAATAACTGAAAAGAAGACTCCCAGAATAACAGGCCGACAACTACCCAATCGCAACTATTTTATTTGCCAACCGGAAGACCGTGGTATCCGCCGCCGTCAACGTTTTTATTCAATCACGGTCGCCGGTTGTTCGTGGACCATCCACGACCAAAAAGTGACGATCCGATAATACAAACCTGTCATTACCGTTTTCGTGATTCACGGTCACGATAGTTTTTCCCTCGCTAACTTCAACTTGGATATCAGAAACAAACGGCGCCTTGTTCTGCTCGACGAACTCCAACCCAGCAACAAAAGTTACATTCTTGCCTTTTCTGGTGAACCGCACCGCCGGGACTCGTCTATCCAAACTGGTGAGTGGCCCAGTGCCGGTCAAAACATCCGTTTCACCTCCGCTTGCAAGTGTCAGTCGCAGCCGACCTGTTTTTCGAGCGACTTGCCACGTCAAATCTCCACTCGCGTTTCCACGCTTGATATCGGCAATGTATCTCAATCCTGGATCAACCGATTCCTGCCGTGGCTGACCTACCGAATGAGCTTGATTGACTGTGCCTTTTTCGCCCTTGCAATGGTGCCACCAATCATAAACGTGCACTTCTTTGGAGTGCAATTTATCCAAGACAAGAACATACTCCGGAGCAACCGCCAGCCAACGGGATTGCCCAACCCCGTCATACAATTCCGAACTAGAAACTCCCACATACGGAATGACACCTTGGGCCTCAAATTCCAGTAACTCACAGTTATTCTTGTTCTTCTGCTGACTATGTCCATCAACGACAATCGCGTTGTGACCGATGGTGCCTTTGTAATACGCCTGATGGACGTCTGACTCGTAGTCGACCGAATTGCGTTTGCCTGAATCGAGAGCCAGTTGCTGGTAGTTGCCGTAGAGGATGTAAGACAATTTGTCGAAGTGCGTGTGCGAAGTTCCGTATTTCCCAAACTGTAACGCAAGTACGAAATTGGCCGGCGCTCGTCCTCTCAAAATGGCATGACCACTGTCTGGTAACAGAATACTCTCGTTCCTAAATTCAACTGGTTGCAATGGTTTTGTCCGCCCGGCAAGAATGCTCTCCCACGAATCTGCCGTTGCCAACAGGGGGATCAAAGCAGAATCCTTGTAGGCAGCGTAGCCTTCTTCTGAGCCCAATCTGCCCACGACATATTTCCCTGGGTCGTCGCCAAAATTTGGTGTAAATCCATCGGGCATGACTTCTTTCGCCGGCAAGAAAAACATTTTTTTGAATTGTGGTTCGGCGTAAAGATCAATATCAATGTGCCGGGCAACCTCGGCCGTTCGCACCAAGGCTCTGCGCGCATAAAAGTGGTAGGAATATCCGCCAGGCCACAATCCTTCTCGAGAAGGCGCCGTTCTGACCTGCTCGATGAATCCACCCCCTTTTCCATAAATCGCTTGGGCAACACGAATTTTGTCGCCTGTAAGAACGCCACCCCAAATGTAACCGGCATTGTGAAAGCTGTGATGATTGCTCTTGCCTCGCATCGTTGCAGTATCAAAGTAAGTCATCATTGGCTTGATCATATCGCTTTTGATATGCCGCTGATCATCACTGGAAAAAGCTGAGTGATGCCCAACCATGTCATACATTGGCCCAAGATATCTCATCATCAAGCTACCCGCTTCATGATCGGTTGAACAAATATGTCCATACCGTCCAGGCGAAAGAATCCCCTCGGTTCTCTTGTAGCCCACGTATCGGTCGGCATACCCCACAAGAAGATCGCGAACGAACACTGCAAACTTTTCTTCGCCGGTCAAGGTATACGCTTTGGCCGCCAACAATCCCCGTTTGAAATTTTGGGAATGCGCGGTGGTGTAGTAAACGTCATCATACGGAAAGCCCGTCAATCGCTTATCGCATTTCCCACATCGATGGTGTTTGATTTGTTTCGACTCATCCAAAACAGGCTTTAACTTGCGCTGGCAGTCGGGACAATGATAAAGCGAACCGTGCAAGCCGCCCCGAGGTGGAAACGAAAATGGTAGTTCCAATTCCGACCTCGCCTGATTCACAATTCTGGCAAGAGACTTAGCTGCTTCGCCATCGCCCTCATAGGCAACTTTCAGGCGACTGACTTCTTCGGCATTCAAATAGAAATGAGGACCCGGCCCCTCCGGTAAAACAATCTCCGGATACGCAGCCGGGAGCTTGGGAGGAGAAGGTTTGCGAAGTGGAACTTCATCTTGGGCGTGAAGGCCGGCGGCGACGCACAACCAGCCTGCAATGCCAACCCTAAGGAAAATCGGGACACGTTTTTGAATCGCTCGATCAGGCAAAAAAAATTTCATAAAACAACTACCAAGTCAGCATGACGGCCATCGGCAAAATGCCATTGTACTCTTTTTTGGGGATAGTTATTGACAATCGTCCATTGCTTAAGGCTTTCCACAAGCTGATGATAAAAGATGGATCGCGCACGTTTCCAATCGAATTAATTTTTCCTCAGCTCCCCAGGCAAACGCACCTTTCAAAACTGTTGAAACGAACCGCGACTAAGGTGGTTTTAAAGACCTAGACGAACCTAAGACCAAGCGCTAAAACACAGCCAGAAAAAAAGTGGCACA
>JAPKBL010000140.1 GCA_028823415.1 Mariniblastus sp. | reverse complement strand
CGTGACAGTAGTCGTGACAGTAGTCGCGGCAGCAGCGATGGCGGATCCCGTGGCAGTGGTCGCAGCGGCGGCGATGGTGGTCGAAGCCATCGGTGATAGGGGCGGCGATTTGGTATTGAGCGAATCCTCGGTAGATTTGGGCAAGGGCTTTATTGATGAGTCAATCGATTCACCTACCGGTTCAGTCGCTTGATATTTTCGAGTCTGTCCTTGGCTGGTTTGGGGTTCAGTATTCGGGCGAAACCATCTGTGCAATAAAACTTGGGTTTAATGACCCCGGCCAAGTTAACAAGGCGTTTCAGGAATCCGGATTGCGAGACGTATCGTCTTACCAGCCCTTTGGGAAATTTCGGAGTCAAGTTCAGAAGTATCTTGCCGGCGAGAGAGTGTCGTTTGACAGATTCTCCATAGAGACTTCAGGTCTGACTTCTTTTCAATTGGCAGTCACCGATTCCTGTCGTAAAATACCTCGAGGCGAAACGCTGACCTATGGCGACTTGGCTGAAAAAGCTGGCCGTCCGGGGGCAGCAAGAGCTGTAGGGACCGTGATGAGGAAAAATCCTTTTCCGATAATTGTTCCCTGTCATCGAATCGTTGGCAGTAACAGCTTGGGGGGGTTTTCGACTCAGGGCGGCGTCGAGACCAAGAGGTGGCTTCTGGAACTCGAAGATGCGATTCCAAAAGTTGAAAATTCTGCTTCGGGGCGTTAGTAAATGGCACGCACACTGCCTAATTGAAAAATCTTGATTGGGTCTAACGCAGGTTGGAACGCGGTCCAATTTGGCTCGTTTTTCTTGGTAGGCGCGACTCGTTTTTCGAAGTGTCGTCTATCGCGGACTAACGGCGATTGGTCGGTTGTTAAAAAACGGCACCAAATACGAACCAAATCGTGGCTCTTGTTGCAGGTTTGGCCGTTATCCGCCGTTTTTGCTTGAAAATCCGTACCTCAAAGCGTATCCTAGAAGCATCGAAAGCGGAGGCTGAAGCGTTGCGGCAGCTTCCTTTTTCTGAATCATTTCTATTCTGAATCATTTGGTTTTCTTGTCGATGAATCGTTTTGCTCTTGGAATAATTGTTTTGTCCGTCGGATGGGGTTCCATCTGTCATGGTCAAATGACAATTCGAACGAATACCGGAACGAACGGCTTGGCTAATCGATCTTTTCAGCGGGCCGCCAACACTTGGGGCAATGAGTTCCATGACAACATCACGGTTTTTCTTGAATTTGGATTTGTCACACTTAATGGGGGCACGGTAAGTTCTGCTACATCGGGCCGGGATTCATTTCTGTATACCGATTTTCGGGACGCGGTTGGAAACGACGTGACCACCACAGATGACACCAAAATGTTTAACGGTCTGCCGGGAACGCCGACATTTTCGATTTACACCAATCAGACATCTGAGGCGCCCGGTACAAATCACGAATTCGGTTATCTCGACAACAATGCGGGATTAAATAACAACACGGTCTCGCTCTCGACGGCCAATGCGAAAGCGTTGGGTTTGAGAGACTCACATGCATCGACTGTTGACGGATTCATTAATTTCAATGCGCTTTACGATTGGGATTTCGACCCAAGTGATGGGATCAAGGCAAATCACCTAGATTTTTTCGGAACGGCAATGCATGAGATCGGCCATACTTTGGGATTTTCGAGTGGTGTCGACGAATTGGATAGCAATGGTGGAGGGCAGTTTTCCGATGACGAATTGCCGTTTGTCAGCAGTCTAGATTTTTTGAGATTTTCAACCGCAAGTGAAGAGGCTGGGGCTGATCTCGATTGGACCGCCGACGAGCGAGACAAGTATTTCTCAATCGACGGTGGACTGACCAAGTCGGGCGGGGTCGATTCGGCATGGTCGAAAGGTCACAATTTCGGTGACGGTGAGCAAGCGAGTCACTGGTTGGTAGGAAGCGGTTTGGGTGTAATGGATCCGACCACCAATTTTGGAGTTGTGAGTTCGCTTTCTGATGCTGATTTATTGGCTCTGGACGTGATTGGGTATGATCGTATTTTTTCTGCAGTTCCCGAACCGGGAAGCATGCTCGGTTGGTTGTTTTTCGTGTTTTGTTTAAGACGCCACCGTAGAGTCACTGCTTAGGGGAAACTCACGGGCTTTTTATTCGCGAGTTAAAGTTGCTGGCGCCGTTCATTCTTGCAAGCGAACGATGCTGGTCATAGCGATGGCGATTGTTCGAAGTTCTGTGGTCGCCCGTTACTCGGGCTTGGCTTGATACGCAATTTTTCCATCGATGATGGTCATCACCACCCGAGTGTTTTTAATATCTGCTTCATCGCATTGGATTAGATCGTTGGTGAGGACCACAATATCGGCTAGTTTTCCGGGCACTAAAGAACCCTTGAGATTTTCTTCAAAAGCGGCGTAGGCGTTATCAATGGTGTAGGATCGAATCGCCTGTTCACGGGTTAATGCTTGTTCGGGGAAAAACGTGAACTTGTCGGTCAGTCGTCGTGTTACCGATGCGTAAAACGAAGCAATTGGGTCGACGTCCTCGACGGGGGCGTCCGTACCGTTGGTGACAATGGCTCCTGAGTCGATTAGTGACTTCCAAACGTAGGCGCCTTCTTGGCTGCGACGCATCCCTAATCTCTGAGGAACGAAAATGGCGTCTGAGGTGCAGTGGATCCCCTGCATGGAAGCAATCACGCCTAGTTTTCCAAACCGCGGTATGTCGTCTGGATGGAGGTGTTGAGCATGTTCGATTCGCCACCTGCGCGGGAACGGGCTTGGGAATTTTTTGAATAATTGTTCGTAGATATCGAGGACTTCCCGATTGGCGCGATCGCCGATCGCATGAACGCAAACTTGAAAATCATTTTTGATGCCAATTTTGGCTGTTTCGGTGACAGATTCAATCGACGCGGTGTTTAATCCGGAGCTGGTGGGTAAGTCCTGATAGGGCGAGAGCAGCCAGGCGCCGTGAGACCCAAGTGCTCCGTCGATCGAACGCTTCAACGCGCGGCACGTTAAAAATTGATTCGCGTACCCCACCATCTTGTAGTTCGCTAATTGCCCATGAAGGCGTTCATTGCTGTCGCGAATCATAACCCAAAGGCGAACTCCCAGCTTGCCTTGGTCGGCCAATTGGCGAAGTGTTCGAACGGTCGCAAGGCTAGAGCCTGCATCCTGGAAACTGGTGATTCCTTTTTTCAGGCATTCCTGAGATGCAAGTTCAACGGCCTGCTGCGAATAGGCCTGTTTTTCGATTTGAGGCCTTTGGTTGTCAGCTTGGGTTTTTACTTTTTGAATTAATGCCTGAGCTGTTTCGCGAAAAATTCCGATTGGCTTGCCATTCTCATCTTTTATAATTTCTCCGCCCTTTGGATTGGTGGTATCCGCATCAACACCGGCGAGCCTCATCGCATACTCGTTGGCAAAACTCATATGGCCACTGGCGTGAGTCAATAAAACCGGGTGGTCGGGCGCGGCTAAATTCAT
This sequence comes from Mariniblastus sp., assembly GCA_028823415.1. GTDB lineage: Bacteria > Planctomycetota > Planctomycetia > Pirellulales > Pirellulaceae > Mariniblastus. Next base: position 7,601 of record JAPKBL010000140.1, on the reverse strand, counting down.
ATTAAAATCAGTTGGGTAACCATTGACGTTAGGCGAGGGGGCGTGATCCCACTTCGATTGATGCCAACCACGACCGATGATCCACTCGCCAGGTGGGGTTGTTCGCGTTGCTTTTTCAACCTGTGACACGATCTCCTCCCAGGTTTTTGCCTGATGAAGATTGAGCATCATCATAGACTCACCAAGGCCCACGAAATGAGCGTGCCCCTCGATAAATCCCGGCATTGCGAATTTCCCCTTTAAATCGATAACCTGTGTCTCTGGGCCGATGAAGGGCAATATGGTCTGGTCAGACCCAATGGCAACAATTCTGCCTCGATTTACGGCAAGTGCCTCTGCATGAGGGCGGGCTTGATCAACGGTGTAGATATTCCCTCCGACTAAAACTAGCTCCGCAGCTCGCTGTTGGCCGTGAACCGTGAGTGGGATACAGCCGCCCATTAAACAGCCAACCAGAATCGCTAGCATTTTTTGGCAGGGGAACAGGCGTCGTTTTGATATTAGCGAGAGAGTTTTGTGCATCGATCTTCCTTGTTGAGTGCGATCCATCGATCCAAGCTGATCTGATATTTTGCCCTAAAATTGTCGGAAACACCATCGCTTATCAATAAATTGGTCCGTCCAAAATGAATGCATTGCGACAGCGATTGGGGAACTGATCTTGCGAGGGCATTGCAAACTGCTATCGTGCGCGGCCTCAAGTGTTTTCATTTTTGAAAACTTGAGCAAAAAACGATTTTTTTTGTTTGATAATGGCAGCGTTTCAAAGGACAAGCTCCATGGTTCGAATTCAGTATTTTCTATTGTTGGCCTGTACTCTTATTTTGGCTTCTGGTTGTCAAACTTCTGGTGGGCAATCAAATAACTGGTTATCGGGTCAAACCACCGTGCAGCCTCCGCAAGCCTATAGTCTGAATATTCCTTCGATGGCTTCCAATGCTCAACCGAATACAGCGAAGGGTTCGCCCGCATTGGTCAATCCCAACCAGCGCGCACCGGTGTCAGCGAATCAGATGCCTGGAACGTGGACGCGACAGGGGATGGTAACGCCGAACGTAGGTCAGCCAGCCAACGGTGTTGCCGTAGCTAATTCAGGTTTCGTTGAAACGACCGGTGTTGTCACCAATCCCGGATTTGTCAACGGAGGTCCCGCCACGCTTTCCGTACCGGTGGTTCAAAGTACTTACACAAAAGCGGCGGATTATGCGTCAACGCAAATCGATGAAAGCCGTGACAACTCAAGACTGCCGCTAAATGATGCATCGGCGGTGATGGCGCCGAGCGGATTTGGGGGAGCACCTCGGGTAGCGACACTCCCGGCAGGTGTAAATAACCAGTTCGCCGGGAAATTGAGAGTGCCAAATAGCGTCGGCACTTCTGCTCCCAATCAGAATTTCATGGTGAACCCGGTTTTGCCTCCAGCGAATCCGCAGGGTCTTTTGGCAACGCCCGCGGCCGTTCAGGGCGGTGCACCTCCACAAGGTTGGTCGATGCGATCGAACAGCTCCGACTCGGTCGGGAAATTTTAGCCGATTGAATTGTCGACGTTGGTAACAGGTTGTTGTTTGTGATCGGAGTTGCGTTTGATTTCTTTGCTCATTTTCATCTGTTTTTTGAGGTCTTCGAAGCGCGTTTCGAGTCCGAAGGAAACGTCGAGTCCGGATTCGCGATGAACGTCTTGCTTGCGTGTTTGTGGTTGGGAAGTAGCGGGTAATCGGTGGGGAATCTTGGCATCCTTCAACGGTTACTATTCGGCACCGCTGGCCAGTGCAGAGCGTTCATCATCTTCGCACGCCTGATCGCTGAAAGAAGGCGATGGTTGGCTTAAGAATCGGATGCGACCGGAGCATTAGCTGCGGCTCCGGCCGTCCGTTTGCTGCGGGGTTCGACAGCATGTGTCAGCGATGCTGGGAATGATGCTGGGACGATTTATCGGTTCCCTAGCTTTGGCTCGCTGTGGTAGGTTCGCCTTTAGATTATCGTTCCTGCTCGAATTCGAAGCCGTTCGTTTCGATTGGCTGGCAGGATCCGCATTGGCAATCGGATTTTTTAAACCAGCTTTTGATCCCTTTAATCTTGGTGCACTCAATTACTTCGGAATTACAAGCTGAAGTGCCGCATCCCAAGTTTGTCCTTCTTAAACCACATCCACATCCACCTGGTGCTTCGCAATTGTCTTTGCCAGTTAGCCGTGGTATTCCGTAATGTCCGGGATTGGTTTTTAGGCCACCGCACGCGGCGAAGTTCGCCCACTCATCGCAACACTGGTCTTCGTCAATTCCGAAAATGTTGGTGCGAGTAGAGGACGGAGATTCGACTACGGTCTGGAACTCATAGGTATTCGCGGGCAAAAACTGAGTGACGGAACGTGAGTTGTTGAAAGTCTGAGATAACCCAAAATCATTGGAGGTGGGTGATTCGAACGTTGCCGCAACTAAGTCGTTGGTGCGAATGCTCGAAATCGTAGGGAGGGTATTGAGCGGCAGAGTTGATTTGGGTGCGGCGATCTCAATAGCTGGATTTAGCGTTTGAGTCGGGGTTGCATTTCGATTGTTGGGGACGAATCGGAATCGAGATGAAGCGTCGACGGTAATTTGTTGCGGGTTGGTGGCTTGGATTTGGCGAGTAGATTGAGATTGTGCCGTACAATCAGCAGCTAAAACAGCAACCGCGGTCAAGAGTGTGGCAAGGAATGTAATTTGAATTCTCATGGGGTACTCCAACCAATAGGACGCTCCAAAGTGCAGGTTGCGCTTCGGTGCAATAAATGTTCTCTAATAAGATCAGCATTCGGAGCGTTGTGGGCGTTGAATTCAATAGGTTTGTTTTTATCGTGATTGCTTGGTTAAAAGGAACTGTTTGACCGACCGTTATAGTTTTACTTTTGGTCGTGTTGTCGATGCAGGCAACTAATTATTACCCCGCTTTATCGGGGGTTCTAAGGGAGTCGGAGCGGAGAGCGATAGCACTGTTTCGGCGTGAGAGAGTGTCGTTTGCTTACCGGGTGAATAAATTAACAAAAAAAGGGCTCAGACCAGTTGGTCTGAGCCCTCCAAAATAATGCTCGCAGAGATTGGATTAATCTTCCATGACTTCCGTTTCTCTTGCTTTGGCGATTGACTGTGCCTGAACCTCAAACTGATTGGTCAGTTCCTGTACCTGATCCTTGACGTCATCTCTCTGGTCCTCAGAGAGAGTTTTGTCTTTCTCCGCGACTTCGGCCGCTTTGTTGCCGTCGCGTCGGACGTTGCGTATTGAGATCTTTGCTTCTTCGGTTAGCTCTTTGATCCGGCTGACCATCTTTTTTCTGACGTCGGTTGAAAGCGGTGGAATATTTATTCGGACCACGCGACCGTCGTTTTGTGGGTTGAAACCTAGATCACTAGCAACGATTGCTTTTTCAATTTCTTTGATGATCCCGGTGTCGTAGGGGCGAATTACGATTTGGGTCGGTTCTGGAGCACCCACTTGAGCGACTTGCTTAATTGGGGTTGGAGACCCGTAGACATCGACTCTGAGAGAATCCACTAGTCCGGGGTTGGCTCTCCCGGTGCGAATTCCACTGAGGCTCTTTTTCAAAACCTCAATTGCTTTATCCATCCTCTGTTCGGCATCTTCAATGATTGCGTTGGCAGGCATAGCTTTCTCCGTTCAGTAAAACTACTGGTTTTTATTAATCTGTTGAATTCACGACGATCGACTGATTTGGGAACCGAAGAAACGATCCCCAGTCTCACCGCGACGTCCAGTTAATTATACGCCCAATTTCCCATTAGTGTCGACAAGGGAAGGCATATAAATGGTTCACGTTTTTGTGGGTATTTTTATTTGGCAACGCTAGGATTGTTACTGACGATTGTCCCCACTTTTTCGCCAAGGACGGCTTTGATGATGTTACCATCTTTTCGAAAGTTAAAGACCATCAGAGGCATGTTATGTTCCATGCAATGGGAGATAGCAGTCGAGTCCATTACGCGCAGATTTTTTTCAATGCAAGTTCGGAATTCAAGCTCTGAGTAGAGCACCGCGTGGGGATTTTTTTCAGGATCCTCACTGTAGACACCGTCAACTCGTGTCGCTTTCATAAGGATATCGGCCTCTAGTTCCATGCTTCGCAACGCGGCCGCAGTGTCGGTGGTCACAAAGGGTCCGCCGGTACCAGCGCCGAGAATGACAATCCTTCCTTTTTCGAGATGTCGGTCGGCTCGGCGGCGAATATAGGGTTCGCAAACGCCATCCATTTTAATCGCACTCATCAATCGAGTTTGGCAACCCACGGACTCAAGTGCATCTTGAAGAGCGAGTCCGTTGATGATCGTTGCCATCATTCCCATGTAATGCGCCGTGGCTTCGTGGACGACTTTGTTCTTTGCTTGAAATTGGCTTCCGCGAAGGATGTTGCCGCCTCCGATGACTACGGCTATCTGACAGCCAAGTTGTTGCGCTTCACTGATTTGCTGAGAAATGTGAACAACTTCCTCCATGCTGATTCCCCGTTCTCCGAAGGGGCTAAAGCTTTCACCTGACAATTTTAATATTATTCGTTTATATTTTGCCGTTTGCGTCATTCGATTTTCGGGGGTTTCAGATGGTCGGTGTCAAAGTTTTTGGCGAACTCGATCCGCCGTTGTGGTGTTCGCAGATCGAGCGGCGGGGTTTTCCGCATCTAGAAAGGATTTAATCACCCAAACAGATTAGAATACAAAAAAAGCCCTGCAAACAGCAGGGCCTCTATGACAACTTTTAATTTGTCGAATTTTTAATTGTCTTGGTTGAACCTAGCCAACGGACAAACGCTTGAACTCTACTATTTCAGCATTATCTGCGAAGTCATGGATTGCCGCCAAGACGGTTTTACTATCGTCAAGTGCGAAGAATTGGCTGAGAAGACAACGTTCTTGATCGAGAAGGGTGTTGTCGGCAACGAAACGTTCGAGTTTTCCGGGAACGATTTTATCCCAAATCTTCTCAGGTTTTCCCTCTGCTGCTAATTGAACTTTGATGTCGGCTTCCGCTTTTTCCATAACTTCAGCAGTCAATTGAAGCTTGCTTCCGAAAAGCGGAACTTTCTTCATAGGTTTACCGAGGTTTTCTGATTCGTTGAGGTCATTTTCAGCCTTGATCTGTGCCTGGATGACTTCGGTCTCTTTGGCGACGAAATCCGCGTCAAACTCTTCGGGAGAAAGAATCACAGGATTCATTGCTGCGATGTGCATGGCTACACTCCTGAAGAACTTTGCAGCTTCATCGGCGCCGCCAGCTTTGAAAGAAACAGCTACGCCGATTTTTCCACCCGCATGGATGTAGGTAGCAATGCCCTCGCCGGTCATTTTTCCATATCCGGAAATTTCGAGTTTTTCACCGATTTTTCCGGTTTGCTCGACTAATCTTTCGGCAAGAGGTGTGCCTTCAAAAGGAAGTGCTAACAGTTCCTCTTTGGTGTTGGGAAGATTCTCCAGCGCCATTTGCCCAATGCTGTTGGCGAAAGCAATAAAATCTTCGTTCTTGGCAACAAAATCAGTTTCGCAGCTGAGAGCTAAAATGATTCCGGTGTCGCCTGACTCTGTGGTGAGAGCTACGACGACACCTTCGTTTGCCTCGCGACCGGCTCGCTTGGCCGCTACCTTTTGGCCTTTTCTACGGAGGAAGTCGAGGGCACCCTCGAGGTCGCCACCGGATTCTTTCAGTGCTTCCTTGCAATCCATCATCCCGGCGCCCGTCGCTTTTCTCAATTCGCTGACGTCTTTGGCTGAAATGGTAACGCTCATTATTTTTCCTTCTCTTGGTATCAAATGTCGCGACAGTTGTGGCGAATCGGTTTTGCTCGCCAGCAATCCGGTTTGCGTGTTACCGGTGTCGTCAGGGGAAATGATTGGCTTCCAATTATTGCATTCTCGCAAACAACGGGAAGGTCGTTTTGTAGATCTCTATCGGAGCTAAAGAACTGTCTGAGCTCAGGTAGAGCCCAGACCGGTTTCTTTTTCAAAAGTTACGCAGTTTGGGTTTAAACTGCTGTTTCTTCGGCATCTTTATCCGGAACAGCATCTGCTTTCGCGGCAGCCTCTGCTTTTGCAGTAGCCTCTGCCTTGGCCGCCGCCGCCGCTTCCTTACCTTCGTTTTTGGCAATGATTGCTTGCCGTCCGGCCAACACAGCATCTGCCATGTGGCTCATGATTAACTCAATCGAGCGGATGCCGTCGTCGTTACCTGGGATCGGCAAGTCGATCAAATCCGGATTGCAGTTCGTGTCGATCAAAGCAACCGTCGTGATACCGAGTTTTTTCGCTTCGAGAACAGCATTTTTTTCTTTGTTCGGGTCTACGATGATCAGGCATTCGGGTTTGCGATTCATCGTTCGAATTCCATTCAAGTTCCGGTGGATCTTTCGGAATTCGCGATTCAAAGAAGACTGCGCCTTCTTCGAGTATCCTTCCAGTTTTTCACTGCCACGGATTTCTTCGAGCTCTTCGAGTCGACCCATTCGGCTTCGAATCGTTCGGAAGTTCGTCAGGGCTCCACCGAGCCAACGTTCACTGACATAAGGCATTCCACAACGCTCAGCTTCACGTTGAACTGCAGCAGAGGCCTGTCGTTTGGTTCCCACGAACAGGACGAGACTTCCGCCACTTGCAACTTGAGAAACGTACTTTTTGGCTCGTAAGAGGCCACGTACCGTCTCTCGGATATCCATGATGTGGATTTGGTTTTTACGGCCGTAGATGTACGGCGACATTTTCGGGTTCCATCGACTGGCTCTGTGGCCAAAGTGAACACCCGCATCAATAAGATCTTGAACTAGCGCATTTGCCATGAAATTACTCCATCACTACCGGTTTTCTCGGCAAAATGCCTTTACTGTCCTTATGGCAGGAGCAGCACCGATGGGATCAAAAGGGTTTAAAACGTGTGAGCGCAGCAAAATACTACACCTCAGTAACAAAAACTATATCGGTTAATAACGGCTTTTACAATCGTAAATGCTGTTGAGAATGCGGATTGACCGCAAAATTTATCAATTTCATTGCGTATTCAGCCTGGACCTGAGCGTCAATATCAGCTGAGGCGATTTAAGTTTCCGGGGGACCGCAAAGTTACTGCCTGATAGTTTAACGACGATGGGAATTTCGTGGAGTCCTCGCGTTCCATTGGATTCTTCGGAGCTTGATAGTCAAGGATCAGACGTTAAACGCGGCTGCTGCGAGGGCTTCGAAAAAACAGCGATTACTGGGGAGTAAATTTGGGCATGCGACAATTTCTTGAGCCGTCATCCAGCGGAACGATTCGACCTCGTCCGGATGGGGCGTAATTGTCTGGCCTTCGTTAATCGTGGCTTTCCACCAATGTATTTCGAGACCGCGCGGCGATACGCTTCTCCAAATTTCCCTTTGCGGGGTCACGCTGATCCCCAACTCTTCGTGTATTTCGCGAGCCGTGGCGTCCTGTGCGGACTCCGATGGCTCAATACCGCCCCCTGGAAAACAGATTTGTCCAGGGGCACGAACCGATTGTGACCGGAGGATGGTCAGGAATTGGTTGCCGTCGACGATCACGGCGACAGCGGCTCGTTTTGGAAGATCGCTCATAAATAATTTTCGTGGCGT
>JAPKBL010000032.1 GCA_028823415.1 Mariniblastus sp. | reverse complement strand
CACAAAAGGCGTGAGTAAACCGCAGCCCTTCACGAGCAATCCGATCAAACGCGGGTGTCTGAACTACCGGATCGCCATTGGCACCCGTGTGGGCGTAACTTTGATCGTCTGAAATACAGAACAGAATATTGGGGCGAGTCTCGGTTGCCGCTGCGACGCCAGAGTGCTGCCAGAAGACTTGTGTTGCGAGCAGTGCGAGTGCAGCGAACGCAAAGCGTTCTCCGATGGATTTTCTCATCACTTCAATCTCCGTTTCATGGGTTGGTGAAGTATTGTGAAAGATGAGTTGATTCATGATTTCTTCTTGCGAATCTCTTCACGCCTATTTCTTTTTGAGGAGAGCAGGAGCAACCTAAGCCTAGCGGAAACGACAGGCCAAACAATGCAATATTTCAAATACAGGCTTTACTCTTTTACGTGGTGGATCTCTCGCGGAAGTCATTGAGAAGGGAACGGTTGCTGTACTAAATTTTAAATTCTCCCGCCACTGCCCCAGAAGCGGCAAATCTTGGAGCGGCAGTAACCTTATTGCTTTTTCAATAGTTCAAGCACGCCGCTGGACATGGTGACGATCCCAGTCGTCAAACTCGGTTCCACGTGCGGGGCAAACTCTGCAGAATGGAGGGACGGCGGAGAAATTTCATTCGTCTCGTAATACTCCAGTTTCCTCGGTTCGACGACACCTAGAAAATACATCAAGCTTGGCACACCGGCGCGCCCGTACTGACTGAAATCCTCTCCACCCATCACCGGCTCCGCATCGAGAACATTCTCCACTCCGATCGCCCCCTCAAATACCTCTTTCATCTTCGCCGTTAAATCCGCATCGTTGGACAGCGATGGGGTCCCTTCGGATATCTCTATCTTAGGCTCCTTCGCCCCGGCACTCATCGCCGCCGCCTTCGCTTTTCGCTTGATCCCGTTGAGCAACAATTGGCGAACTTCTTCGGAGTAACTGCGAACCGTTAACTGGAGTTTGCAACTATCAGAAATGATATTGTGTTTCGTCCCAGCGTGAATCGAGCCAACCGTCACAACCCCCGCTTCAATCGGTTTGACTTCGCGGGAAACCAACGTTTGCAGATCGACCACGAGCTTCGCCGCCTGGACGATCGGGTCGATGGTCGTATGCGGGTAGGCTCCGTGCCCACCGCGACCGAAAACTTCAATATCGACACTGTCAACATTGGCCATCGCGTAACCGGGTCGCACCGAAACCGAACCGCTGGGCGTTACCGAATTACAATGCAAGGCTAACGCGTAATCAGGTTTGGGGAATTTTTCAAACAGACCATCATCGAGCATCGCCAATGCGCCCATGCCCCGCTCTTCTGCTGGCTGGCCAATGAACATCACCGTCCCTTGCCATTTATCTTTATTAGCAGCAAGGAACTGGGCGACACCGGCAAGGGTCGTCATGTGAATATCATGGCCACAGGCGTGCATCACACCCACCGTGTTGCTGTCGGCATCGACCGTGGTGACTTTGGAAGCATAAGGGACATCCGTGGCCTCGATGATCGGGAGTGCGTCGAGATCGGTCCGAACCATCACCGTCGGTCCATCGCCGTTTTTCATCAGTCCAACAATTCCAAATCCACCCACGTTCTCGGTAACCTCAACACCAACCGACTTCAGCTCGGACGCCAATCGTGCGGCCGTCTCTTTCTCGTGAAACGAGAGCTCGGGAGTTTTATGGAAATGCACATACAGTTCGACTAAATCGTTGAGATTTTCCTTGACCCATTGCTTGGGCTCTTGAGCTTTGACTGTCTGGGAAAACACAATGACGGCGAGGAATACGAACCAAAAATGTCTATGCATCGTTACGTCTCGAGCAAAAAGGAATTGCGAGTGCCCCGTCCTTTTGGCCGGTGGCGAGATATAAGTTTTAACCCGTGCTCGGTTGTTTTCCCAGTCCTGAAAAATTAGACCCCCGTTATCCTCAATTTCTAATATCTTTGCGGAACTTGGTTACTTTTCCCACCTAAAATGGCCCGTCCTTTTGACTTCCCGAATCAGGCCGGACTATCATACGGCGACTAATAAATTCCCCGCTTGGCTCATTTCAGCTACCCGCACACACCACAGGCGTCGACTTATGTTTTCAGTACCTTTTTCCACCCAATCTCTGTCTCGAATTTTTCGTTTACTCACGTTCGCTGCGTTGATTTCAGTGACCCCTGTCAACGCAAACGCGTGTCAGGAAGATTTTAAAATTGGTGATATCGTAGAGTTTGATTTTCTCGGGAATCAACTGCAGGGAGAAGTTTTTGAATTCACTAGAACGGGCTGGCCAACGGTCCGATTCGATTACCGAGGAAAATCGATGGAGAGGTTTTTCCCTCCATCGAGAATCTCACTCGTCGAGTCAGCAAAAACAGGTGCGTCGGATGGAACAATGACAGCGCCGGCCGAAATGCGAAAATGGACGGATGCCTCGGGCACGTTTTCAGTCAGCGCCAAATTGGTAAGCAACAAAGATGGCAAAATCGAATTAGAAAAAGAAGATGGACGGGTCATCACTCTGCCGTTAACCAAGCTCAGCGAAAAAGATCAAACGTATCTTCAAGAACTTGGAAAACAAAACAGCGAGGCCAACCCGTTCGCCGGGGGAGAGCTGAACGCGTCACCAAAGCCTGGCAACAAAGATCGGCCTAGTGAATCTGCCTCTAGCACTCCCACGCCCAAGCCGGCAATCCCCGCGATCACTCCTAATTTAGACGCCAACGAAATGGTGCTCTCAGACAAGGCCTGGACTGTTCAGCCAGATGCCGCTGCCGTCGTGACTTCCAACGAAAAAGTCATCAACTTTAAAAGTGGATTTACAAAACATGCGTTTCATAATCGACTATCGGGGGCAATGCTGACGACCGATGGACAGACAGTGGCTGCTGCGATATCGAATCCCTTTGAGAAAGCTTCAGAGATCATTATTGCTGATTTGAAAACGGCAAAAGCCAGTCCACCACTGCGCGTCGATTCGAAAGAAACAACGTTGCTCGCCATCGCCCCCAACGGAGAGAGGGTTGTGACGTACAACAAGGGGAGCGGCCGTGAATCAGGCACTATTGCATTTTGGGATCTTGGTGACGAAGCCACACAAACTGCTGCCTGGAAGGCCGCCAGTTTTTTTGACCGCGATGGACTCGACCCTTCGATGGGTCGGTTCGTCGATGAAAATCGATTACTAACGGCCGGGCGACGTGTGATTCTCTGGAATTGCGAGACCGCCACGGCGATTTACTCGTTTGGCATTTCAGCAACCGCCAAGCCGGCGTTGAGTGCAACTGGAAAACAACTGGCCGTAGTCTCTGGCGATTCTGTTTTCATTGTCGATGTCAACGATGGGAAAACCCTTGGGAAAATCGAGCCGCCAACGAGAACGAAATTCCTCGCGTTCTCCCCCAACGGAGAGTCACTGGCCGGCATCGACAGCGGTAGTGGAGAGATTTGGGTATGGGATCTCGTGGCCAACAAATTAACTCAAGAATTATCTGCCCCCCCGACGATGGTCAAATCGATGGTTTGGGTGGGTGAAGAATACTTGTTGATTAACGACTCCAACCTCATCGATATCAGGTTGCGAGCAACGGTTTGGTCCTATCGCCCAACTGGTGGTTCTATCCTAAAGGCCGCCGATAGTCGGTTCTGGTTTATTGGAAAATCAAAGTTCACTCCTATCTCACTTCCCCACAAAAATCTCGCCGCCCAGACCGCTCAATTGGATCCGGATGATTTATTAGTGCTTAATCCTGGATCGGAAGTTTCAATTGAACTTGACCTTCCATTGAAGCGCCCAGAGCAAGACAAAATCCGCGAGCGTGTTACCGCGATGCTGAAGAACAACGGCGTGGCGGTTCGAGGCACCGCCAAGCTAAAATTAGTCTTAAAAATCACCAAGGGAAAACAGGAGAAGGCAGAGATGTCTTCTATCACCGATCCCTTTGGGCGTCGCGGAACGGAGTCTATTAAATACACACCCCAAATTGGTTCGGTCACGCTAGTCAAAGACGGTATCGATGTCTGGCGAACAGGTCGACGGTTTGGCCCGCTGGGAATGATCCAACTGAAGGAAGGCGAATCGGCGCAGGCGGCCGCTAAGAGGTTGTGCAAACCCGACCCATCGTTTTTCCAATCCGTTGAGATCCCCAAGTACATCGGCCAGCTTCCCGGCGGAAAACCACTTGGTCAATCAACTATTTCTGAGCAGGGCATTCACTAGCTTCCACGCCGAGTTCAATCCACAATCCGTTACGTCCCTGTTGATCCCTAAAATAAAAGGCGATCGGCATGCAAAATAAGTATTGCAAGACGTTGCCTGTTGTTGCCAACACCTCAATCCCTTGCCCTGTTGGCCAGTTGCGATTTTATCGCACCGCGCTGCTTTTTCGGGTATCATGAATTTTCCGGCGAAAATGACGCGTCTCTTTCGCGTGCCCGATCGCCAAAAACAAATCTCTGAAACGCATCGCTGAGCGTGCGCTTAAAACACGAGGAACACTGGTCTATGAGAACGTATTTAACAAGCATGATCTGTGGCAGCCTGATCGCCCTGACGATTGGAACTCCTAACATTTTGCTTGCTCAGGCAAAACCGGTACAGGAGACGTCGCTCACTGACGCCGGTCAGAAACTTCAAACCCAATATGCCAGCGAACTCGAGAAACTTCGTGACCAACTCTCTGCCAAACTGCCCCAAGCCGATCAGGCAAAGTCAGGGAAGCTGAGTCAATTTCTCTCCAGCGATGCTCTCGATGACAAATTCGCGAAATTTGTCGTCATGCTCGAAGCGACCCCCGAAGGACTGGCAATGTTTGCCCAGCAAGGGAAACAGCAGAAGGCGTTGGTCACCAAGATGCTGGGGGACGCCGACCTGATGAAACAAATGCTGGTCGCAGATGGAGCCAATGCCAAACGACAAGGTCGAGGATACGGCCCGCTCGAGTACGGTCAAGCAATGGAAATATATTCCGATATTCAAAAGGGGAGCATGAAAGCCACCAGTGGTGTTCTGCATCGTTTGGCACTTGCGATCAGCCTTGAACACTCGGTTCCTATTACCCAAACCAACCCTGTCGACCAACCAGACGCACCGAAAACAGTTGATCCGGTCAAGCGTTATTTTCACTTTGAAAAGGCATTCGAAGATGGCGAACTGGACCCCGCATTCGAGCGCCTGAGCACTTGGGAACTCCGCATGGTCGTCAATGGCGACGAGCCTGATGAAACTCTGGCATGGGGCCGAAAAATGCTTCGCAACTATCGGCCCGACCACATTTACAATGACAACTACGGCTGGCGTTATGTGAATCTCGTTGGCTCCGATGTCAAATACGGTTCGGGAGACGTCAAGTACGACCGGCCTGAACTTCAAAAGTACCAGAACATTTTGATGAATGGAGGAGTTTGCGGGCGGCGGGCATTTATTGGCCGCTTCATTTTGCGAGCCTTCGGTATCCCGACCACTGCCCGACCAAGTCGAGGGCATGCCGCCTTGGCGCATTGGACGCCCGATGGTTGGGTCGTCAATTTAGGTGGCGGCTGGGGAGGAGGCTGGACGAGCACCCGCTATAAAAGCGACCTCGATTTTCTCGCCAGTACGCAGGCGCGAAATAATAAAAAGGCTTATCTCAAAGTGAAACGGGCTCAGTGGGCTGGCGACGTCCTCGGAGAAAAACGGACCTACGGAGAGCATGAAGATAATCCCGAGTTTTGGAATGGTTTCGCACTTTCCACGCAACGCGCTATCATCAATGAACAAGCAGCTGTAACACTCGACGCGCTTGGAGAAGATCTCGGCGAAGCCAATGAGCCCACCGTCGCAGAGAAAGTCATCGCTTCACCGGTCTCACCGGAAGATAGAAAAATTAACTACGACGACGATGTCATATCGATTCCGGCGGCAGCCTACAGTAAACCATCGGGTAACACGCGCGATGTACTCGCGATGAAGAGTTTCGGCGGTGGACTGCAGGTCTTCCTGCCTCGCTTCTTCCCCCAAGGGACGACGATCATGCGAGGCGGAACATGGAAGGGCGACGCCAACGCATGCACATCCGGATTTCGCATGCTCAGCGGTGGCTATGGCCGTTACGAAAACTGGGGCCTGCGGGTTGCGGTATCACATGCCGGCCCGAATGCCTCCGGCGAACTCACACTCGATCTCGGTGGCGGCGTGACCATCGAGTTGGTCTATATCAAACCCGGCTCTTTTGTGATGGGTGGCGAAAGCAAGACAGACGGCCGATTCGAATGCGTCGAACTACCCAAGCACGAGGTCAAGCTGACCCACGGTTTTTATCTGGGCAAGTACGAAGTAACGCAGGCGCAGTACGAGGCCATCATGGGCTCCAATCCCAGCCGGTCAACCAAGAACCCTGACTGCCCGGTAGATAATGTCGGCGCACCAGACGCACTGACATTCTGTGGCAAGCTCGCCGCAAAAACCGGACGCGATGCGCGACTTCCCACCGAAGCCGAATGGGAATATGCCAGTCGCGGAGGCCGCGAGACAAAATGGTTCTTTGGCAATGATCCCTCGCAAATCGAGGCGTTCGCCTGGTTCAAGAACAACGCAGGTGGCAAATCGCATCCGGTGGGTCAAAAGAAACCTAATCCGTGGGGGCTCTACGACATCTACGGTAACGTTTGCGAGCGAATCTCAGACACCTACGCTCGAAATTACTATTCCATCAGCCCCAAAGAAGATCCGTCCGGACCAAGCCAAGGCACCAATTCTCGCTTCGAGTATCAAGTCAACGCGCCCCAAGCGGGCAAGTACTCCATTACCGCACGGGTGGTCACCGCGAACTACGATCAACGACTCAACGTCTTTGTCAACGACGCTGATTCCGAGCTCGTGATGGGGATGCCATTCACGGCTGGAAACTGGCAGGAGTCCAAACCGGTCACGCTCACCCTCAAAGAGGGCGAGAACACCTTACGGTTCTCACGCGACCAGCCGCCGCAGTACGGACTGGCCATCAAGGACTTTAAGCTCACGCCGGTGAAGTAAAACACAGCAGGGCGAAGGCTTAGAATAACCTCTCGCCATTGGTTCCTGTCTCGATTGGATTCTTGAGGCAGGTTCAAGGATCAACCGGCCCAATTACCGTATCGGCAAGGGCGCGTCCAAGATCACCCTCGACCACTAGACCTGCGAAGTCGACAGACCCCGGGTTGAGCTGGAGGCGGAGCACGTCTTCGGCTCGTCGCTCGTCCTCCACCTTCCGGAAGCGAGGTCCAACACCCGCCAAACGGAGACCTTCGGAGAGCAGTTGTGCGGCCAGATGACCACACCCAGGGTCATCAATCGGCAGATCGACAAAGACCGTGGCCGCAGAGGCCGAGGTCTCCATCGCATTGATCGCGGCCTGAATACCATCAAAGGCACCGCTCGTAATTTGATCGAGCGCCACCCAGGCGACACCTCGTGCAGAATCGAATCGAGTGCTGATCGGCGCGTGCCCATCGACGGGGGGAGTCTGGGCCGTTTCGAAACAAATCTCCCGTTTCCGTGCCTCGTAGAGAGGGCCAAGAATCGGCACAAGTTCCGCTGGAACGAATGCGCGAAGCATTGGTTCCTCGGCGATCGGATCCCAATAAATAAAACAAGAGTGACGGGCCGGTTGGCCCCCGCCCCCACTCTCTCCGGTGACCCCTCCGCGAAGCGAGGCTTCGGCCGGCGTTGTCCCCAGACAAAGACCGGTGGGGGTTGAACCAAACTTGAGGTTCATTCGCTGGCTGATCGGATGTCGGGCAGTCGGCTGGCTCCAAATCCCCAGCAGACCGATGCGTGCACCAGCGGCCTCGACGGCCGAACGCATTGGCTTCATCAATCCGTGTCCGCGATGTCGGTGATCGATGACCGCCTGACCGGCTTCCCCGATCGGCCCAAGGTCGGGTCGCTCAAGTGCATAATGCCCGACAACGTCCCCCTCCGGAGATTCGCAAATGATGGAGTGCAACCGTCCCTCGCGGTTCAACAAATCGATCCGCTCGGGAATGTACAAATCAGGATTAGGATACGACCGGCCATAGGCCTCGTAAATTCGCCGGGCAACCTCCAGTCCATCCCCTTCCCGGTAGTCACGGATTCGATATTCGCCAGTCATGTTAGAGGGCGAGGTGTCGGCATGGGAGTTTTCCGCCTCTTCACGATCCAGTCGCTGACGAACCTCTTCGAGAACTTCAATCGAAGCATGATCTCGTTTCACATGAAGATGAAGTTCCGATCCCTCACGTCCTTTCTGAACCCACCAGAGTCGGTCGAAGATGGTGTTGGGACGAATTCGATCGGCGATGTCTCCTCCAGCATTCTGGTTCAGGTCGCCCCCTAACGGGATACCATGCTCTAGGATCCGAAATTCGAGAGCGTAGGCATCGATCGTCGCTCCGATTTCGAGTGGGACGATCGCATCCCCTTCGTGAGCAAGCGTACGTTCGACCAATTCAACACCGCAAAGAAACGCGTCAAGTAAATCTTGCCGCCGGTCTCCGGAAAATTCTGCAAGGTCGAGCGCCCGACTGGCAAAGTCCTGAACCAAAGGAGCCAATTCCGGCAGACCGGGTAGGTCGAGTTTAAGTTCGATTCGATCGAGGATGTTCACGTCTTCGGGCTCCCTGCAATTCTTCTCGGATTCCATGAGGATCGGAGGCGACAATCACCTCCTCCCCTGCGGGGAATTTCAATACGGGCAATCGGCCTATATTGCAATTCGCGAGCGACATTTTGAGCGGGATAGCAGCCGATGTCAAACAACCTGAGCGAGTCTAGACTTCGTCAATCAAGCCTTCGGTCTCAGTCGCCTCTTCAAGATCGTGGATCGGGACGAAGACTTTCAATAGATAAAACAGAATGCAAAAGACAATCACAGCAACATTTAGATTCCAGAGAACCGTCACGAGCGTCGTGCCCAGGATGAAAACTATGTTTAAATGCGTGATCATTGGCTTGCCGGTTTTTTGAGTCGCGTTGGGAACAAAACCCTGCCGCAGTTCTTTGAAATAAATTCTCACGGGCGTCCAGTCGAATACGTCATAACCCACTTTGATAAGCACGCCCGAGAAAACTGCCTTGGGAATGGCTGTGATCAGATCCTGAAACAGGATCATCTCAACAAGCACAAATAGTCCCACCATCACCCCGGCGATTCGCGTCATCGCGCCTTCATTGAGAATCAACACCGACCGAATCGTCGCCTGAGCACCGGGAATTCCACCAAACAGGGCGACAGCGCTATTAGCTACTCCCTGTGCGGCAAGCTCTTTATTTTGAGCTGTTTTCTCATCCGTCCCGTACATTTTTTGAACTTTTTGATCAACGACCAGCGACGTCAATAACGTATCCAGATACGCCAACATCGCCAGCTGGGCGGCAAACGGCAAAGCTAACAAAATCAGCTGCACGGACCAGCCAGTTGGAATCTGTTCTTGAACCAATGTCGTCAGATCAGTAACGCTACTAAGCGATCCACCGAGCGCGACTTTTTCCATATTCAGGCCTGTCAAGAAAACTCCCGCGCTCACCAAGACAATGGCAACCAACGTTCCCGGCAAAAACGAAGCCAGGCGTTTGTCGATTCGTTTCAAAAGTGACGGCAATAGAAAACACATTGCGACGGTGCCCATCGCGACCGCTAGGTTGATTCCGATCCCGCCACCCAAAATATCCGGGAGTGGATTCCCGGCAGCATCCACCAACTCTACGCCCGAACTATCTTTTTCAGAATTCAATCCAAACAGAGTTTTGACTTCACCGACCCAAATCAAGACCGCGATCCCGTTCATGAATCCGCTGATAACGACTTTCGGAACAAGGTTAATAAACTTGCCCAAGCGAAGCACGGCTGCCAGTACCAGCATTGCGCCAGTCAAAATCAACACGATATTCAAAAAGTGATCCGAATTCGCATTTGGAACGTCCTTCAGGTAGCCAGTCCCGATGAGTCCAATCATGACAACCGTCACCGCGGTCATCGGAGCTGTGGGGCCGGAACATTGAATACGTGTTCCGCCAAGGATCGCCGTAATCAGTGCAATCACACCGGCCGAAAGAATCCCCGACAGTGCCCCTCGGCCACTCATCACCCCAAAAGCAGCACCGAGACTGATCGCAACAAAGCTGACAGTCAGTCCCGCGAGAATCTCTTTCACAAAATTTATTTTTGGTGAAGCGCCTTCCGACGAAGTCATTAATTCACCTGGCTTGGATTCGTGTTTGCTCATTACTTTATTACGGCTCTTTTAGATTTCGAACTTAAAATGAATCGACTGAAGGCATTACTTTTGAGCGAACGACGAAGCCGTCTACCCGATTGGGGAGAATCGACATCCGTGCACGTTGGCAGTGGAAAACTGCTGATCGAGCGATTCGCTAAGCCTGCATCAATGGATCCACACCGGAAAGCCAGATGGCTTAAAAAGATGAACTTGAATTTCTTTGACGAGCGACAGACTCTTTTAAAACCCTGTCAAAAATTTAAAAATAGTTCGGCCACGCCTTTTTCTGGAGCGACTTCGGAATGATTTTCAAATGGCATAGAAAAAACAAAGCTCATTCATCTTGCCCAGCAGAGCAATGCGCCAAAACAGTATTCTTGGCCGCAGACAAAGCCCTCTTTAACGCGTGGCGCCGAAAAGAGCTAACTGCTGGATAGAAGAACTGGAGTGACTGTTAGGTAATCAACGGTGCAAGATTGCCGTTACTAAGTCGATGCCCCTTGGGAGGCAGGACCTGCGGCATGAAAAGAAATTTGCGAGGAACCGGTTTGCTCACAAACAGTAAGAAATAGTTTTTTCGAATTGTCTTTTGCTTGCGGTTTACAACCGCTTCTTCAATTTCGAATTCGGCTTCTTCGACCGGTCTAGAACTGGAACCGCCCACCTCATTCATGCACCATGTGCAAGAACCCAGCAATACCGAAAACAGTAGCGGGGCTAGGATGAATAATTTCAGAGTGGGTAGGTGAGTCTTCATACGTTCAGGCAAAGTAGAAGGCAGTCGGGAAACAACATCAAGACCAATTTCGCCCGCCTGATAAATCCAAACGGGCAAATATCTGGTTTACTAACTATTTTGAGTAATCTATTTCACCCACGCTCGAAAACTCAAAATGCCCCGTTTAGCCAAACACATTCAGTCACTGGGAGGGCCGATGGCTTTAATAGTCGCGACCGGACCAGCTCCGCAGAACCGATCGCTGCCAAGTTTCGAGTGATAGCAGCATCTTCGCCGTCCGCTCAGGCTCGCGACTACTAAGATCATTCTTCTCCATTGGGTCGTCAATCAAATGATAGAGCTCAATTTTCACTTTTCCGTTTTGCTCGATCCGATGCAACTTCCAAGGCCATGAATTCCATGCGGCATGACCATGGAGATCGTTTTGATCGCGATCCGGGTACTCGTTGACGTTCTTCAACTGACGCTCGGGAAATGGATTTGGCTTGCCTGCCTCCTCAGCTTGCATCAATGACTTTATTGTTCTGTCACTCCAGGTCGATTCACCTTTTTGATAGCCATGCCAAAATCCCATCGGGGGGTGTGTCGGCGACGTCCCATCCAGAATCGGGGTCAAATCGATTCCATCAAGTTTCGGTTGGGGCGACACCTTGGCGCCTGCGATTGCGACGAGTGTTGGATAAAGGTCACTTGTGAACACAGGTGTCTCGATGATGCTCGCTTGATAACGGGCGGGCCACTGAAAGATCGCCGGCACGCGCAAACCACCTTCGTAGATACTCCCCTTCTTCTCCCGCCCACCGGATGATTCTCGGACAAGCCCTCCGTTGTCACTGCAGTAAATGAACAGCGTGTTTTTTTCGATTCCAAGATCGCGCAGAGCAACCTGCAGCCTTCCAACCTGTTGGTCGAGAAGTGTGATCTCTCGAAAGTAACCCGGCTTGGTCGTTTCCTGATCTTTGTAGAGCTGCCTTGCCGCTGCACCACCATCGGGAAATTCTTCGTGGGGGTCATGTGGAGCTGGAAACCAAGTCACCGCAAACATGGGCTGGCCACCGTCCCGATGCCGCTTCAAGAAATCGATGGTGGCATCCATGCTGATCACAGTGCCGGCACCTTTGAGATGTTCGTATTTTCCATTGCGACTGAGATACGGATCATTGTCAAAAAAGTTAAGTCCCGAGAGCCATTCGTCAAAACCAGCACCTCCGGGATTGGTGGGGCTATCTGGTTGCACCGATCCAATGTGCCATTTCCCAAAATGACCCGTTACATACCCTGACGACTTCAAAGCCTCAGCGATCGTTTTTTCAGCCGGTCGCATGTAGTGACCATGATTGGGAACATTCGTGCGAAACGGATGACGACCGGTCATAAAACTGGCACGGGTCGGAGAACAGACTGGCGCACTGGCGTAGAACCGATTAAAAACAACACCCGTTTTGGCCATCGCGTCCAGATGCGGCGTCTTCACAAAGGGGTGCCCCGTATATCCAGTGTCACCATAGCCATGGTCATCGGCCATAATGATTACGATATTTGGACGTTCGTCGGCGAGGCTAATTGCCGCCATAAAAAGCAACAGGAAAACTGCAATGACCGTTTTCATATTTCATACTTCGAAAGTTAAAAGTCGATAATTTGAAAGGTGCGATCATTATCAAAATTGACCGGCAACGATTTTCCCATTGCCGGAAGGTCCGATTACGAAATATCGAACCCGTCACCATGATCACTATCCACCGACTGTTGATTGTAACGGTTCGAACTGCCCGCTTCGCGGTTCCCTGCCGCTCCATGAGAATTTTCCAACCCAAAATTCTGCGGAGTATTCCTGCGTTTTGAGCCAAGCAAACCGGCAGCACCACCCGCTAAGATTAGCCCACCGCCAAACAGACTAAATCCACTACCAAGTGCCACCAAACCCCCAACGGCTAAGAAGATCGAGCCAAAAATCAAAAGAAAATAACTGCTCCAAGTCGCCCCTGGTTCGATCACAGATTCGTCGGGGGATTCCGGCGAATAATGGACTTGGATTTCCTTACCGACTGGATACTTCCTCACCGTCTTTGCTGGCGTTGATCTCGATGAAGTCTGAACATTGTCACCAAAGTAAACAGTATCACCAGAAAGTTTTTCATCGTTCACTGTGTAGTCAAAGGTCACGTCGGCGGAATAAGTCGTACCATCATCTCCTCGGTGAGACTGGATCTCGGAAGCAGTAACGACTCCGGAAACCTGCGGCCACTCCAAACTTGCTTTCGCCTTTGTCACGATTGGCATGCCGAAAAAGTAAACCACGACGAAGCCGACAATCGCAAAAACAAGACCAAGGATGAATCCAACAAATGCTCCAAATATATTTCTCATATTTTATTTTCTCGATTTCTTTCGTTGCCGAACCGGATAAAACGAAACTGCCAATCTACTTAACACAGATGAACTAGCCTGAAGTCTTCTTCACCACAGTCCACTGACTCGTAAACTTGCTCTCCTTGTTCGTCGGTTCACACGAATTATTGGCGTTTTCTCAGAATAAATGGTCTGAAAAACTCGGATTCGCCCATAAACCCGCCGATTCTTAATTAAATTCGACCCACTTGAATCACCTCCAAGAGTCTAATCAATTCCAAGAGTTAGTAACAAGCTAACTCGGCTGAACCACTTCAATAAATCTTCGTTTAACTTCAATAGATCTTCGTCTAATTGCATCGTATCAACGCATAACCTGATTGGACGACGCCCGATCTTGTAAACTTAGATGGCTGGAAGGTGCACGACGAGTAACCATGGCTCATGTCGCGGTTTTTTTAAGCACAACGGAGTGCTCCTCATCTAACCACTTTATGCAACTCAGCAGACTACCTAATTTTTTTTGCTGTTTTGCGGTTTCTGAAAACTGGAACGAATGAATCAACTTCAACTACTCATCCTCATGTTTTTATTTAGTGGTTTGTCCACTTCTGTCATTGCAGATGATTCAACTGACTTTGATGACAGTGAAATTTTATATGCGCGACGAATTGCACCATTGATTCGTGAAAAGTGTCTGGCCTGCCATGGTGGAAGTCCCGATGAAATCGAAGGGGGGTTCGACGTCCGGTCTCTCCAGTCAGTTCTGACGGGTGGCGACAGCGAAGAACCTGGAATCGTGGCTGGCAAGCCTGAACAGAGTGCACTTTACTTAGCAGCCACACGAGGCGAGGTGACGTTCTCGGCAATGCCACCCAAAGAGGCAGAAAAACTTGACGACAAACAACTCCAATGGTTGCACCAGTGGATTAGCACTGGCGCGAAATGGCCTTCTGTCGATCGTCAAAAGGCCATTAACAAAAAATACGAATCTGCCTGGTCTGCCGAAGATGGGGTGACCGTCGAAACGTCCGGGGGACTCTCTCCCGATTGGACCAATCGTAAATATGACCCTACAGGCCTCTGGGCTTACGCCCCATTACTCAAACCAGACTTCGGACATCGCAGCCGAAACCCAATTGACACATCCATCGAAAACGCACTTCCCTCAGGACTGGAGGTAGCGCCTTCGGCTTCGAGAAAGGCATTAATCCGCCGGGCAACACTTAATCTCACCGGACTTCTACCGACGCCGGAAGAGGTGGCTAGTTTTGTCGAGGATCAACGATCCGACAAAACTGCCTTTGCTACAGTTGTTGATCGGCTTTTACAGTCTCCCCATTACGGCGAACGGATGGGGCAGCATTGGCTCGATGTTGTGCGATACGCCGATTCATCCGGATTCGCCAACGATTACCAAAGGGGAAGCGCCTGGCGGTATAGAGACTATGTCATTGAGTCTTTTAACAGTGACAAACCTTACGATCAATTCATCAAAGAGCAAATTGCCGGTGACGAAATCATGCCCAACGATCCCGAAGGGATCGTCGCAGTTGGCTTTCTCCGAATGGGTCCCTGGGAATTAACTGGAATGGAAGTCGAGCGCGTCGCAAGACAACGGTTTCTCGACGATGTTACTAACAGTGTCGGCGAGACATTTCTTGGACACTCCCTTCAATGTGCCCGTTGCCACGATCATAAATTTGATCCGATACCGACCCGTGATTACTACAGCATCCAAGCCGTTTTTGCGACAACTCAGTTAGCTGAACGAAAGGCCGAGTTTCTTCCAACAGAGAACACCGCTGGCTTCGGTGAAAAACGGTTCATCAAACAACTGCAGAATTCGTACAACAAAACGCAAGCCGAATTACAAAAAGTCCTTGAGCAAAACTCTCAGGACTGGTTCGATGAGAAAATCGCCAACGCCAAAGGCAACGAATCTAAAAAGATAATTCAGCACAAAAAACGCTGGGGCGCCTCCATGGCCAAAGCCAAGAAAAAGAAAAAGGCGACCAGTGCCTTCAACATGGTTCGCAACGAATTCATGAAAAGTGGAATCCCTCAAGATGAATTTCCACCCAAACTGGTCGGGTTCACAACCCATCAATATGGGATCAATCGAGTCTCAGCGCGAGGGACACAGCGACTCACGTGGGAGCTTGAAAGATATGAACCCTTCGCTCACGCGGTTTACAACGGACATACCCCAACCCTAGTTCGTGTCCACGAACCTCTACGAATGCCTCAAGACACGACTAAAGGTGAACTTGAATCTTCCTGCATTCGCTCCGCCGGCGATCCGTTTGCCGAAGGGGAGTCCGTTGCCCCGGGAACTTTGAGCGTAATCGACAGCCTTGTGTCGGCCGAAATCCCCACGGACCTTGGGGGGCGTCGTACACAGTTTGCCAAGTGGGTTGCCGATCCCAACAACCCCCTGACCACCCGCGTGATTGTCAATCGAATCTGGCAATGGCATTTTGGCAAAGCCATCGCCGGAAATCCAAATAACTTCGGATCCACGGGCGGACCGCCAACGCACCCAATGCTGCTCGATTACCTAGCATCGACCTTCGTTCTCGATGGCTGGTCCATCAAAAACTTACATCGACGAATCATGCTATCCGATGCGTATTGTCGTGCGTCGCAACATCCCGACCCAGCATTGCTAACCAAACTGGATCCACTTGAAAAGTCGCTCGCTGTTTTTAAACCACGCCGGCTCACCGCAGAAGAACTTCGAGATTCAATGCTCCAAGTTACCGGCGAATTGAATCCGACCATTGGCGGCATTCCCTGCCGTCCCGAAATCAACATCGAAGTCGCGATGCAACCGCGGCAAGTCATGGGGACATTTGCCTCCGCTTGGGTGCCCAACCCAAAACCGGAACAACGCCATCGCCGATCCATTTATGTTTTAAAACTCCGTGGCGTATTACATCCGATGTTAGAAGTGTTCAATTCACCAGCTCCCGATTTCTCCTGTGAGCGGCGCGAGGCTTCGACGGTGACTCCTCAGGTATTCAATCTGTTTAACAGCCAGGACTCGTACTCCCGAGGACTCGCGCTGGCCGATCGAGCTTGGCGTGAAACTGCGGACGTTGCAGAAGCTCAACGAGACGCAGCCGCGCTGAAACGCTGTTTCGAGCTAACTCTCAGTCGCCAACCCACGACCGAGGAACAGAAGCTATTTCTCGAGCATTGGAAAACGCTCGAATCGCAACTTCCTCTCGAAGCTCGACCAAGCCCGGAAATCCCGTTGAAAGTAAAACGGGAGGCGGTCGAAGAAAACACAGGCGAACGATTTACTTTCGAAGAACCACTTTTCTCGAACCTGGAATTTAAGCCAGACCTGCAACCGGCTGACGTGACACGCCATGTTCGCGCCCTCTCGGATATCTGTTTGGTCATTCTAAATAGCAACGAGTTTGTGTATGTATATTAAACATATCTCCCTCTTGGCTTTGCTTTCATTCGGCTCGATTGGATCCGTATGGGCCGACGAAAATTCATCGTTATCCGGCGACCACCAGCAAGCACGAAAGCCAAACATCGTGTTGTTTCTGGTTGACGACATGGGATGGATGGACAGCACTCCCTACGGTTCTCAATATTACGAGACACCCAATATGAAACGACTGGAACAACAGTCGATGAAATTCACGCATGCCTATGCGACGCCATTGTGTTCGCCAACACGAGCATCGATTTTGACCGGTCAGTATTCGTCACGACACGGGGTGACTTCGGCCAGCGGCCATCAATCCGCTCAACCTGCACAGGCATCTCGATACCCCGTGCTCGCCAAGGCGTCACCCAAGCGGCAATTCATTTACGCCAATAGCAGACGGTTTCTCGACCCCGAGCTCGACACGCTTGCCAAAGTTCTCCGCGCTGGAGGATATCGGACCGGTCATTTTGGTAAATGGCATCTCGGCCTGGCTCAAGAACATTGGCCCGAGCAACATGGGTTCGAAGTTGCGTTTCACGCCGAGCCAAGTCCCGGACCGCGGAGCTATTTTTCGCCGTACGGAATCAATACTGCGGGAGTTCCCAGCCCAAAAAATCACGTCGGAACCATCACCGACGGCCCCGAAGGTGAGTACATTACCGACCGGTTAACCAATGAAGCGCTCGCGTTTATTGAAAACCATCAAGACGAGCCGTTCTTTTTAAACTTTTGGCATTACGCTGTGCACGGACCATGGGGACACAAACAAGAGTACACCCAGCAGTTCGCACAAAAAGAAGATCCTCGCGGACAACAGGCCAATCCAATCATGGCCTCAATGTTAAAAAGCGTCGACGACAGCCTCGGTCGTGTGATGAATAAACTTGATGAATTAGGGCTGACAGAAAATACACTGTTTATTTTCTACTCCGACAATGGAGGGAATACGCATAGCAATGTGCCAGGCGGCCGCGGCATGAACGTACCGGAAGGACATTCCCGATGGAACTTTATTCAAGACTGGCGAAAATGGGCGGGCGATCAGGCTCCGACCAACAACGCACCGCTACGCGAGGGGAAAGGTCGAATTTATGAGGGAGGACAACGAGTTCCCCTGATGGTTCGCTGGCATGGACAGGTCGCCGAAAACTCGATCAGTGATTCAATCGTAGGTCCAATCGATCTCTATCCCACGCTGCTTGAAGTTGCCGGATTAAGCAAACCGGAAACGCACATCGTCGACGGGGTTTCGATCTTGCCGATCCTCAAACAAACCGGTGAACTTGAGCGGGAAGCCTACTTCACTTGGTTTCCACATTTGATTCCTGCCGTTTCAGTTCACTCGGATCAATGGAAACTGATCCGGCGATTTGAACCGCACGCTACATACCCTGACACGCTCGAACTTTATGACTTGAACGAGGATATCGGCGAAACACATAACCTCGCCGACGCGCACCCCGATAAAGTAAAACAGCTCGACGCACTCATCGACCAGTTTGTCAAAGACACCGATGCGCTTTATCCAAAACCTAATCCGAAATTCAAAACTACGCCGACAGCCGAGCCGGCTGTCCAAGCGAAAGAGAACGATTCGATCTCAATCCGAGGATTGGTGCCCCGATTTTGCGAACTAACAAAAACGAAAGACGGCATTCGAGTTATCCGTGATGGGAGTCCATCGTTCCTTGGCACGGGGCAGGTTAAAATCGATGGCCCACTGAATTTAAAATTAAGGTACCGCAGCCAAGCCGGCGGTGCAGGAAAAGTCCACTGGAAAACCGATGGACAAGAGGATTTCCCAAAGACTGCGCAAATCGTCACCTACAATCTACCCGCCACAGACCAATGGTCCGAGCTCTCAGTTTCACTACCGGTCGAAGGCAAGCCCGGGATAATCCGATTGTATTTTCCCGTCGAAGAATCGCCTATTGAACTACAGTCAATTCGATTCAAAAGTAAAAATGGCTCACAGAAATCATGGGACTTTATTGGTCCAACCATTCCCAGGATTCAAAAACAAAAAAGGACTGAGGGGGGCAAACAATGAACAACCGCCGAGAGTTTCTTTACGGTTTAGGAACATCTCTGGGCAGCATCGCGCTTTCATCGATGCTGACCGGCGAAACTAAAGCAGATGAACAACCCAATCCACTGGCACCGCGAAAGGGACATTTACCCGCCAAGGCCAAAAATTGCATCTTTCTGATGATGGAAGGCGGGCCCTCCCATGTCGATACGTTTGACCCCAAGCCCGCCCTCAAAAAACTGCATCTGCAAGAGTTCACTCGGAGTGGCAAAAAAAAGTCAGCGATGGAAAGCGGAAAACGCTACTTCGTTCAAAGCCCATTCAAATTTAATAAACATGGCGAGAGCGGCGCCGACATGGCGGAGAACTGGCAACACCTGCCCTCAGTCGCTGATGAATTATGTTTTTACCGCGGATGCCAAGTCGACAGCGTCAATCATCCAACGGCGATGTACCAGATGAACTGCGGAAACCGGTTTGGGGGAGACCCTGGGATTGGTGCCTGGGTCACCTACGGTTTAGGAACAGAAAACCAAGACCTTCCCGGTTATGTCGTGTTACCCGACGTCTCCTACCCGCAGGGTGGCGCACCGAATTGGAGTAATGGTTACTTGCCTGCCTTCTATCAAGGCACACCGCTTCGTCCCAAAGGGTCTCCCATTCTTGACCTATCGCCCCCTCAAGGAATCACACGGCAACGTCAGCGAAAGAACCTCGACTTACTGGCCTCGTTCAACCGGCAACACGCACACCAACATCCGCAACATCAAGAGCTCGCCGCGCGACTGGAAAGTTATGAACTTGCTTTTCGAATGCAAACCGAGGTCCCCAACGCCATCGATCTTTCAGGCGAATCAGAAAAGACACTCGCGATGTATGGTGTCGGAAATTCAGCTACCGATTCCTTCGGTCGTAAATGTTTACTGGCACGGAAAATGGTTGAAAAAGGTGTCAGGTTTGTCCAACTGTTCAACGGTTCGTGGGACAGTCACGATTACATTGAACGGGCTCACGGAAATCTCGTCCGCGGTGTCGACCAACCAATCGCGGCACTAATTCGAGATTTAAAAGAGCGCGGACTTCTTGATAGTACGCTGATTGTCTGGTGTGGCGAATTCGGCCGCACCCCTGATAACGGCGTACGTGGGGGAGTTGCCTATGGACGGGATCACAATCCCAATGCAATGACGATTTGGATGGCCGGCGGCGGGTGTAAAGCCGGACACACCATCGGGGCGACCGATGAAACCGGCATGACTGCGGTCGAAGACGTTCGCCACGTTCGCGATTTCCACGTGACACTCCTAAAACTACTCGGCCTCGATGACAATAAACTGACCTACTACCACGCGGGAAGGTTCAAGCAATTGAGTCAGTTCGGTGGTAAAGTTATTGACTCTTTGATTGCCTAAAGCTCAAACTATTGAGAGACAGTCGCTCTTAAGCTACCTCGATAATTTAACAATCTCATCACTGAATCAAAGGCTCAACATCATGCGTTCTATCATCGCTGTCATGACTCTTGTACTGATGCTATTGAGCACACCGTCAATCCACGCCCAGAAAACAAAAACGTCTGGTGGGAAAAATCCTTACGTTAATGAAAAATTTACCGCCAATGATGGAACCTCAATTGAATATAAAATCATGGCTCCTAAAACGATTGAGGACGGCCGTAAGTATCCGCTGATCCTTGCCCTTCACGGTCGCGGGGGCAGCACCGCCGCAGCAGCCAAACTTGCCTCGAATGAACTTAGAGAAAAATTTCCCTGCTTTGTCATGGTGCCTGAGTCGACCAAAGAAGGCAATTGGGTACAGCCCCCCAGACGCACCAAGAAAAAGAAGTCTTCCAAGGCAATGCTGCCCGCCGCACTCGAAGCATTGGATGCACTCATCAAAAAACACCCTATCGATACGAATCGTATTTACGTCACGGGACAATCCATGGGAGGCGTCGGCACCTTTGGAGCCATTTCATTAAGACCCAAAATGTTTGCCGCCGCCATTCCCGTTGCCGGTGGTTGGGATCCAGCAGAGGCAGATAAATTAAAAAACATTCCAATTTGGGTTTTTCACGGAGACAACGATAAAGTCGTCCCAACCCAATACAGCCAAGACATGGTGGCAGCTCTCAAAGAAGCTGGTGGCTCCCCAAAATACACTGAATTCAAGGGCGTCGGTCACAGCAGTTGGGGACGCACCTACGATTCTTCTGACACTTGGGATTGGCTTTTCAAGCAGAAGAAGAACCAGTAGCCCGAAATAGACAATCGCAAATATTTAGAGCAATTACCCGAGTCAACTCATGATTAACCAAATTAGTCTCTCACTTTTTACTTGGTTTCTTCTGCTCTGTAGTCCCGCCCTGCTAAACGCCGCCAACGACCAACCACCTAACATCGTCTTTATCTTCGTCGATGACCAAGGCTACTACGACCTCGGTTGTTATGGTGCGACAGAAATTGAAACACCACGCATCGACGCGATGGCAGAACAAGGCACACGGTTTACAGACTACTATGCGGCGGCGCCCATATGCAGTCCGTCCAGAGCTGGTCTTTTGACAGGTTGTTACCCACGCCGAGTCGGAAATCACACTTGGGTTCATCGCGCCGATTCGCGAACAGGCATTCATCCTGATGAGTTGACGATTGCCGAACTCTTAAAGCAAAACGGCTACGCGACGGCCTGTATCGGCAAATGGCACCTCGGTTTTCACGAACCATTCCTCCCTAAAAATCAGGGCTTCGATCATTACTTTGGTTTGCTTCACAATCTCGATCCTGTTGAAATCGTCTACTTCGAAGAGCAAGGTGGAGTCCCTCTGATTCGCAATGGCGAGGTAATCAAACGTCCCGCCGATCCCGCTGAGCTAACAAAGATTTACACCGACGAAGCGATTGGTTTTATTGAGGAGAATAAAGCAGGCCCATTCTTCCTTTATCTTCCTCATACCATGCTCCACAACCCGCTTGGCGTTAGCGACCCGTTCCAAGGCAGTTCCAAGTGGGGCGAGTACGGTGACGCCATACAAGAACTTGATCACAATGTCGGCCGTATTTTCGACACGCTGAAACGGCTCAACATCGATGACAATACGCTCGTCATTTATGCATCGGACAATGGCCGTGGCCCAGGGCGCAGGCCCGATCAGAAAATTCGTGGCCGAAAACTTTCCACTTACGAAGGTGGGCTTCGTGTCCCCGCCATCGCCTGGGGGCCAAAACTTGGTTTGCAAACAGGTGCTGAATCTGCTGCGGTCGTACGCGCCATGGATTGGTACCCAACCCTCGCCACCTTTGCTGGAATCGAAGTCCCACAAGACCGAGTCATCGACGGCCGGGATATCAGCCCACTGCTAAAAGGTGAAACCAAAACGGTACCGCATCCGGGTTTAAAAAAATCACTCAACTCCTCCGTTCCACTGCGGCGTACGTGGGATCCTCCCGGGGAGTGGGAACCGCTAATCCATCGCAATGAATACAACGATGCTTTTTTCTATCACGGCAGTCAAGGCGCACTCGCGGCCGTTCGATGGCGCAACTGGAAACTCTATTTGAACCCCAGTCTCCAGCTTTATGACCTTGCCAAAGATCCGGGCGAAATCAAATTCATACGGAACCAGGAAGTCATTCGTAAACTTCGCGGCATGGCAATCATGTTTCAGGATGAAATGCAATTTGATGCAAGACCTGCTGGACTGGCCCCCGCTCCACCGCGCGCAGATGGCCGCACCCAGATTTCAAAAATCACCAAAGACGGACTCGATGCAAAACTGGACGTGACTTACGCAAAATACGGTGACAGAACATTGGAGATGGA
Organism: Mariniblastus sp.; assembly: GCA_028823415.1. Classification (GTDB taxonomy): domain Bacteria; phylum Planctomycetota; class Planctomycetia; order Pirellulales; family Pirellulaceae; genus Mariniblastus. The sequence continues at coordinate 20,750 of JAPKBL010000032.1, read as the reverse complement.
CATCTACCGTCCACGCGACGCATGGGGCACGCTGCCTGCGATCGTTTGCATCCACGGCGGAGGCTGGGCCAAAGGTAATCGCACCAGTCATCAACATGTCGCTCAAGCGTTAGCCGCCCGGGGGTTTGTGACCGCGACCATTTCTTACCGCCTCAGTGGCGAAGCACCCTTCCCCGCCGCGATCGAAGACTGCAAGGCCGCCGTTCGATTCTTGCGTGCCAATGCAGGCAACTACGGTATCGACACCGATAATATCGGAGCGATCGGGCTATCCGCTGGCGGGCATCTGGCAGCTCTGCTCGCCACATCTGGAGGCGTCAAAGCACTCGAAGGCGAGGGGGGAAATGCTGATTTTAGAAGCACCATTCAAGCGGCTGTTCCGATGGGAGCGCAAACGGATTTACTTTCCCAGCGAACCCGAGAAATCTCGGCGGTCGAAGGTCGCGGGCAGATCTGGCGACAATTCCTTGGCGGTTCGCTCAGCGATGCACCCGACGCCTATCGACTCGCCTCACCCCGGGTTCACCTCGATAAGAATGATCCACCGTGCTGGTTCATCTCCGGCGAGAAAGACGATGCGAGCACGCATGCCGACAAATTTAGACAACAAATGGAGGGGCTAGATATCCCATCCAACCTTTCGTTAATTAAGGACGCCCCGCATCCGTTTCTTAATAAACAAATTTGGTTCGACCAAATGATCGACTTGTCGGATGCTCACTTCAAAAAGACTTTGAAATAAGGCTGCTACTTTCCCTGCCAAATCAAATCGACTGGGACATAATTGGCATCTTGCAACGGTCTAGATCGACGAAAAAACTAAAACGACTCTTTGAGCCCAGCAGTCCAGTTGCGAGACCATAAATTCGCAATCATCAAAACTGGACTCAAAAACATCGTGGACTTACTGCGTAACAAAAGTCTCGGTCGCTAGTGTATAGATACCACTTTGCTCGTTGTTGTTCTCATTCGATTCAAGAATGAGATTGTCAGGGTCAATTTCAAACAAAACATTATACGCGTCTGAATTAGCGTCTGAGATCTCACCTAAATTACCTGAATTGGAGGTAAACGTTTCTTCTGCACCCGCTGCGATTGGCTTGGTCATCGTTAAAAAATATTCTCGCTCAGTCCCTAACTCTGGAATGTAAACTGCCATTCGAACACGTGTCTTGCAATTGCCCGACCCTTTGTATTTGAGCGGACCATTATTCCGAACCACTACTTCCCAGCTAATCCGCTCCGCCGGTGCATTGGGTTGATTATCACGATGCCTGACAACAACACTTGTGAATTCAAGATCAATACCTGGTTTTCCATTTGGCCCCATCCCGTAGGGAACCGGTTCAATGGTTTTCTTTTCACGACGCTTATCGTCGTCCTTTACCGGCTTTATCGTTGGTAGATCGTCATTTGGACGTCTGCCTGGACCTAACCCGGCAGGACATTCAAATAAATTTGTTTCAATCGTCCCAAGGTCAAAGGTGTGGATATTGCCTGACTGCTGATGTGGCGTCCCACCACTGATTTGTCTGACAATGGTCACCGCGGTCCACTGGTGCTGAAAATTACTATCACGCACCCAAGCCTCAATCAAAATATCTCGCCCCCTTGAAGCATCGGGGAAGAAATAACTCGTCTCCGAAAATCGACCATTACCATTTGTTGTCGCTTCCCCCCAGGAAGGCCCCCATGGGAATGGAGTCACCGGCCCGTTAAACCCCACACCCGTCCCCCCCAACCAGCGACTTTTGAATCGCAGTTTTACATTCGCCATGGGACAGGATCTCTCAAAACTTGATCCGGCATCGTCCTTATTAACTAAATCACCCGTGACCTTCCAAAACCCACCATCAGCAAAGGAGACCGAGGTAAATCCGAAAAATAGAAAACCGATTAGCAACAGTGGCTTGACCGTCTTTTGCGAGTTCTTCATGGACTGGTTTCCTCATTGAATAGTTGGACGAGCGGTAGACACTCACAAACGCCCTCTAACATCTTTTGTTGCAGCCTCTTGGGCGGAAACATGAAAATGAAGACGACGTTGCCGTTCTTTCTACCTACCGACTATGCAAGCGGTATGCCAAAGAATGAAATCCCTAAATACCCCCAAGAAACTGGGGAATTTCCAATTTATTGAACCAGCCTTTGTCTCATTCTGAGAATTGTCAGATCAAAATGAGATCATTAAAAATTGAATTTCCCAGGGGAATTCTGCCAATAAAAACGGATACCCTCAACTCCAATCCAGTTCGTGCCACGCCTCAATCAACAAATGGCTGCATGCTTGCAAACACCGATGACAGTTTAATGCGCTGAAAACGCGCGACTTCACTATTGAAAACTCAATCGATCCACCCAAAGTCTAGTAACGAACATCTAACATCCAAAGCACTGCTCAAAAACAATATCGCGGTCCGCTACCGACCACTGCTTCCCTGACACCTCTCAAGTGCTGAGAAATTCATTACACTATTGAGAACAAGCTTCCTACCGCCAACTCTTTTCAACACCCACCATCTTGCTTCATCAAATGTCTTTATCGCCACCGCCGAGACTTTCTGCATTCAATCGACCGCTTTTATCAATACGCCAATCGCTTGCCTTTGGCAGTGAACACTCGTGCTAATTCAGAATTTAAGATTCAACCCCGAACTCTCAATGCCTACAGTCAATTACCAAACGGATACGGCCAAGCGACCGACTCAAACCATTCGACTGCGACAATGGATTTGCAGCACCCACCGCTCAATGGCACTGCTCGTGGCATTGGCATTCCCAATCAGTCACAACCTCGCAGCACAAGATGTTTCCGCACCCTCCACTCCCACACTTTCTTACCAAGCGCCTGTCGCACTGACCGCAAGCGATGCGCCAATCGACCTGAAAGACCATGTCGCGACTCGTTTTTTTGATTGGGATCAAGATTCGGATCTCGATCTCTTGGTCGGCGGCGGTGATGGGAAACTGTGGTTGTTTCGAAATGTCGGCAACTCTCAACTCGCCCGTTTTGAATCAAAGCAACCCATCCTTGCTGGAAACCGCGACCGATGGGGAGATTCTTACACCGGAGTTCTATTAGCCAATCTGGTCGGTAATCCTCTGCCCGATCTGGTGGTGTGCCACTCGGGGAATCAGGTGACGATTCACCAGAATATCGGAAGTAGTACGACGCCGAAATTTTCAGAGCGAGGCGTTACCATCGAGGTTCAAGAAAATTGTCAGGGTCGTTTTGATGTTGCTGATTGGGATCGCGACGGAACGGTAGACTTGATCACCGGGTCGTTTGGAGGCCAGTTGCAGTGGCACCCCAATACAGGAACAGTAGACTCACCAAAATTCGGACATGGTCAGCCCTTTAATGACATCCGGCTTGCCTACAACGCCCACCCTCGCATTATAGATTTCAATCAGGACGGCCGACTCGATATGCTCCTGGGCACAAACTGGGGCTCGGTGACACTGTACCTAAACAAAGGCACAGAAAAACCAACGCTCAAAAAAAACAAATCATTCCAATGGTCAGACGGAACCAACCTCAATATTCGATCGAGCAACGGCGATGACACGACGCCAGAATTGGCAGATCTCGATGGCGATGGTGTTTTGGATCTAATCAGTGGTGGTAAAAACGGGCAGGTCTTTTGGATGCGAGGCATCGGGCTTTCGACCCGCGTTGCTTTATTTAAAGACTCCTTAAAACAAAACGCAAATAATCTCGGAAACCGACTCAGCAAGGATTCGGAATTACGACAACAAATATTCGGATCGCTGGCTTCGTTGCAATCGGATCTCGCCAGTGGGTTGATCCCTCCTGCCTCCGCTGAAAAACTCTTTGCAGAACTCGCCCCGTTAGCAAAACAATATCCCGAGCTGCTGGGAAGGCAAAAAGTCAATGTCGAGACGTCACCTTATTTGCCAATATTAGCCGGACAATATTGGGTCGTACTTCTGGAGTGCCTCCCCAATTCGATTGCCAACCGTAAATTGGTCGCCGATGCGATTGGATTTCAAGGCGGGTACCGCCGGCTGTTGGTGGATTTAGGTGTCTTGTTCATCGACAACAACATGGCCACCACGGAACACTTAGCCGCGATGCATCAGTTGATGATGGCGATGCCGAGGGACGCGTGGGATGTCGAGACGATCACCGTGGCCGGATGGCTTGGCGAGGGAATCAAGACGCAGAAAATTCGCTCGCGCACAGGCATCAACATCTTTGATCTTCCACTGGGGCGAACCGAAGACAGCTTCCCACAGGACTCACCAAGGCCCGGCGTCACCGACGTGTATCTTATCTGTCTTGCCCACGAACTCGCACACAACATGCTCGACACCGTCGGACGCAAAACTCGCCCCGAATTATTCGAAGCTAAATTTGAAGGACTATCGCAGGCTGCCGGCCCGGACGTTATTTTCCGATCGCCGAAATCAAAAGGGATTGATTTTGCGGCCACTAAAAAGAACTTTCAAAAACTTGGGCAATGGGACGGCGATCCTAATCACTGGAAAGATACCTGGGATAATTACTTCAAAAACAAAGAGCAATTTGATCGTTCCTACGCGCGCGGCAACGTGAAATTCTTTTTAGATGCTCCGCAGGAAGCATTTGCCACGTTGGCTAACCAGTATTTCGCAGACAGTCAGCTGATGCTCGATTTTTGCAAAACCCGCTGGGATGCCGGGCATCGCTCGAACATCCACCAGTTCCTGCTCATCGCCGACTATTTAAGCGAAGGCACAAATGAGTTGGATTTTTTCACCCTCCGGCCCGGCGGAGCGTTACGTGCAGTACCTGTTCAATTGCAGCGAGACTCTCAAGGAAGAATCACTTCCGTCCGGTCTCCCAATTCGATCGCGCACTTTAAATATGAAGATAAATTTCTGGTAACTGATATCCAATTAGCTCCATTGACTGATAACAATTAGGATGGGTCACGAGGCAGCAGACTGGTAGCGGGCTGAGTTTCCAATTCGAATTCACAGACTTTCCAAATCCAATGTCGTCGAGGAGAGAAAATGCCAATATCAAATGCTAATAACGGTTTTGGGCGAAGGGCTTTCCTGCGCAACGGCACCCTTACCCTCGCAGCCGCCTCCGTTTGTCCGCACGCATTATTCGCCAACGAGTTCAAGCCGAAACTGAGCATCGGCCTGATCACCGATTTGCACTACGCAGACAAACCACCCGCCGGAACCCGCCATTATCGAGAGTCGCTGGCTAAACTCGACGCCGCAGCCGCTCAATTTCAGAACGACAAGATTTCTTTTCTCGTCGAACTCGGTGACCTGATCGATGCCGCCGATTCCGTCAAAACAGAACAGAGCTATTTAAAAACCATTAATCAGAAATTCTCGCAAATCTGCACTGAGCGGCACTACGTCCTTGGCAACCACTGCGTCGACACACTAAAAAAATCAGAATTTCTCGAGGGGGTCGAGCAGGAAAAATCTTACTACTCCTTCGACCGTCAAGGGTTTCACTTTATCGTTCTTGATTCTTGTTTCCGAAGCGATGGCGTTGCCTACCAACGGAAAAACTTCCAATGGACAGACGCCAACCTTCCGCCAGCGGAACTTAAATGGCTGAAAGAAGACCTGAGTTCCAACGACAAACCTGTGATTGTGTTCGCTCACCAACGGCTCGACGTTAGCGACAACCACGGGGTGAAGAATAACGCGGAGGTTCGAAACCTACTGGAATCTTCCGGTCGCGTGATTGCCGTTTTTCAAGGGCATAGTCACCAAAACGATCTAAACACTATCGGCGGAGTTCACTACTGCACCCTCGTCGCGATGGTCGAAGGGTCGGGCCAGAAGAACAATGGCTTTTCCACGCTTAATATCGACCAGCACGGAACCGTCCAGTTGACTGGTTTTCAAAACCAAAAAAGTAGAAAGCTAAATTGATCTGCAGTTCCAAGATTTGAGTATCGTGCTGCCCTCAAAAGCCCAAGATCTGACCGCCCATTGCAAACAGCAAAAACATCGCGACCACGAAAATTGACAATACTTAAACCGACGCTTTAAACGCTCCAGCCGTCTCGATACGATTTCGTTAATAGTGAATTGGCTGCCGCGTCGTTGGTAAACTTTAAAGAGTCCGCATCCCATTGCAGTTTTTTCCCAGCTCGATGGGCAACATTTCCTAGCAAGTTGTGTTCGATAAGAGCGCCTGAGTAATCAAAATTGCACAGCGATTCACCACCCGTTTTGGCAGCCTGAATCCACTCCTTGTAATGCCCAAGCGAAGGTTCAATCGACACTTCAGGGCGGGGAACATCGGCAAAATCAACAGATGGGCTGAGAACCATTTTTCCGTAATCGGTAACCAAGACGCCCCGGTCTCCAATAAACGCGACACCAATCCCCCATTTGCCAAGATCAGTATCTTTGCCAATTTTCGGCTGGAGGTATGCCGCGCGCCGCTTCATTCCCTCACTCCCGTGATACCAAACCACCTTACACGCCGCGTGGTGTGGCCCGTCACCGTCGCGCGCCGGATGCTCCCAGGTAACCTGCTGCCAGGGCGGACAACCGACTGGATCAGGTTCCGGCCCTTCAGAAACGACGGATGTCGGGCGCCTAAGCTCGAGTGCCCAATACGGCAGATCGATCAAGTGGCTCCCCATATCTCCCAGCACTCCGTTGCCAAACTCCCACCGCCGATTCCAGTTCAGATTGCCTCCTGACCAGTAACTTTTGTTGTACGCCCGATCCGCCGCGGGGCCTAGCCAAACGTCCCAATCGAATGTTTCAGGGACAGGCTGTTGAGGCAACACGGACTGGCCGACGGGCGAAATTCCACGACTGCACCACACGTGCGCCTCGGTTACCGCGCCAAGCATTCCACTTTGCACTATCTCGACGGCTCGTCGATAATTTCCTGTCGCGTGGATCTGCGTTCCCATCTGGGTAGCGATCTCACCCTTGCGTTTTTTATATTCATCCTGCATCCATCGGGCTTCGCACACCGTATGCGCTAACGGTTTCTCACAGTAAACATGCTTCCCGGCCCGCATCGCTGCAATGGACACCAGCGCGTGATGGTGATCCGCTGTGGACACAACGAACGCGTCAATTTTTGGATCGTCAATCAAGGTACGCCAATCCGTGGTCACGATAGCATCTTTAAATCGTTGCTTGGCTTTGGCCGTTGTTGATTTATTAATGTCACAAAGTGCATAAATATTTTCGCCCGAACACCCATTGAGATTCGAACCGCCCCGTCCTCCGACACCAACGACTGCGATGTTCAGCTTGTCCTGCGTCGGATCATTTTGAGCTCCGAGAAGATGGACGGGCCCCAATGCCGCTGCACCGGCAATCGCACAACCTTTAATAAAATGTCGCCGACTGGCATCACCACCGTTTTTATTAATCGGATTCATGAAAGATAACTCCAACTCGAAAAACACAAAAAATCAAAACGCGACGCTCACGTACTCCATTCAATTCTATCCGATGTGCCAATCGAGTTCATCTTTTTCAGCCACAAAATCAAGCAAATCGAAGCGCACCTTTTCTCAAAATCACGAATTGCCATCTGGCCTAGGTCCCAGTAGATGTCTGAGAAGCTCAAACGAATTAATTTTTGACTTGTTCGAGGTCTGCGACGGCGCTCGCAAACTCACGTCCCAAATCGATATAGCCAGGTGAGTCGTAGTGCCAGGGATCGGAGTATCCATACTGATCGGTCGTAGTCACGAGGGCGGCGGATGCATCATCCTTCGCGTATTCGGCTTGAGCCGCTCGGACGATCTCGCCATGCTTCCAGCTTGGCGGCTCTTTTTTGGAGTAAGAGATTTGACCAATCACGACGGGAATGTCATCCACTCGAAACGCGGCTCGAATTAAATCCATCAATCGCTTCAGATTCGCCTGATAACGATTTGCAATCTGGGGTGTATGATGTGCATCACTTTCACCTTGCATCCAGACAATCCCCGCGGGGATCAAACGGTCTGGTTGGCCATCATCGTCAATGTCGGCATCCGCATAGGCATGACCAACCGTCGCCAGAAAGTGATCGTATTGGTTAATCCCCGAGGCACCCTCAAAGTCCGGCTCCCAGCAACCAAATCCTCCGGCGGCCTCAGCATCGATCGAGGTTCCACCTCGCGAATACTTAATGATTGCGATACGCCGATCGGGGAAACGCTCTTGCATCGTCTGGGCAAATGTCAACTCAACGCCAAATCGTTTCGAATACTCGTTGGTTTTGCCATCTGATTTAAATCCGACACCATGGCCCGGCTGCAATTGAGCCCAGATACCTTTCCCGTCAACAGAGGCCCGGTCGGGTGAAGTATTACCATGAAAAATCATAACTTCGTTTTGAGATTCGGCTTGAGCAGCAGGCAATTGATTGACATACCCGTACCCATCCATATTCGACTGGCCGCCAAGATAATAAACATAAAAATCAGTCGCCACCGCCGCATTGTGCGTGCCCGCCACTAACAACATCACCATCAACATTTGCAACTTTTTCATCATTCATTCTCACTTGGAAAATTTAACATGGCCAATTAACATGTCCAACTAGGCACATCTATTCTTTGACTTTTTCAGTCGACGTAAAGGTGTGCCTTCGGCGGATCGCCATTTATTTCGAAAGGTCAAAAACCGCCAATTGGGGAAGATGGTCGCTCAGTGCGAATGATTGAGGATCTTCGAGGTTCAAACGAAACCCACCTTCAAACAGGGGCCTCGACTCGACAATTTGATTGGCAATTTTCCCGGCAGCCATAACGTAATCGATCCGTCTTTCAGGAACGTCGGCTTTTATGGTCGGCCCCTCACCAACACCTATTTTTGCAAACGTATCAATCCACCCAGCCTCCATCCAAAGCTTATATTCAGCGGTGTCTGGTTCGTGATTTAAATCCCCGATTAACAACATCGATTTTCCACTTTGCAAATCGGCTTGCATGGATTTCACCATCTCGCGGATTTCAGCCAGACGATTTACAGGATCTGCGGTCGGAAAAAGATGGGCAGAATGAACAATCAATGTCTCTTGGTCGGGCATCAACAATTCCGCTCGACCCCAATGACGTGTGAATAATTTAGGCGGGCGTTGAAAACCCAAGGGTGCATTCTGAGATTGAGTAATCTCAAACCGACTCAACAAAGTCCCTGGCCAACTTCCTCCGCTGGGAAAGCGAACGTGATTGAAACCAAGTAATTGAGCAATCTCGCGCGTGATCGCTTCCGACGGTGACTCGGAAAAACAGATAATGTCAGGAGCATACAATTCCAATTCCAGTGCCAGTCGCTTTGCCATTTGTTTTTTGGCAACGGCCTGCCTGGCCAAGGGCCGCTCTTGAGGCCAACCCTTGCCACCATAAATGTTGTACGCGATCACGCGCAGAGCTTTACTTAATTTCTGTTCCTGCGGAAAAGAAAACTTCGCACTGAGGATTGGCGCCGCGGCCGCGCAAGTTGCGACTCCAAATTGCCTTCGTGAAATTGAATTCGCCATGACGGGCACTCCCACTGTATTCGACACATGATCTAGAAACCGGCAGTTCAATACAAAACACAATCAATTGAACCACAAGAATTCTATGATACCGAAAGAGGAGATTACAGCGTTTTAGAATAATAATCCCAAACCTTGTCACACTGACTTGGCCACGATCAGGCCGTGTAGCTCACTGCCTAAACTAGTATAAGTCTTGCCTGGAATATTTATTAAAAGGGATCATCGGGCGCCGACAACTCGCCTTGAATAACCGCTGGAATGTTTTGGGGCGCCGCCATGGGTGCCACCATATCCCCCATGACCATCATTCCATTGTCTGGCGGAAAAATCTGCTCGATCAAGGGCTGGATTTTGGCTCCGATCCATGGGGCACTCGCCGCCAGTCCAGCACTGAATGTGACCAACATCATTAATGCAGCCATGGAAAACTGAATCGGATTTTTTCTTGCGGTGATTTGTGAATTCTGGCGAGGTGGACAGTCCGCGGTAACCACCGTCCCATCTTCACGGCGGAATATCCGACCGCAAATTTTTTCACCAGCTCCGTCGATCAGTAAGACTGCCTCCGTCTTGGTCATTGCCGCAATGTTATAAACATTTTTTTTGCAGCGATCACAGAAGCGAACCCGGTCATTACCGTCCATTAAATCCCAATCCATTGGACAGGGAGTTCGAATTTCAATCTGTTCAAGTATTCCCGACATTTAAGACTCCCGTAATTTCAATGAATCGACTGTCTAGATAGAGGCTTAACGAGCCAGCGACAGCAATCTTAGAAAAAAACGAGCCTTAAAGACCATTTTAGAAAAAACGAATGATTCCCTTTGAAAAACGATACGGGGAGTCCTCAATCGGTCTATTTCGTTTTTAAAAGCGAATTCAATTTCTCGCGATCGGGGGTTCCATCGAGCCAGTCGTTCGCTACCAAAAAAGCATCCATTTTTAAAACGGTATCGAGAAATGATTCCTTGCTTTTTCCCTCATTGAAAAATCCATGAGGCTGTCCTTCATAAATCCAGACTTCGGAGGGAACCCCGACGGCTTGCAGGTCCGCATCGAATTTCTTCGCAGTCTCGACCGGAATCAAGCTGTCTTTGGAGCCCAGAAAAACAATCGTAGGCGGGTCGTCTTTACTGATATTGTGCGCCGGTGAAATAGCCGGGAACCACTGCTTGACGCGATTATGGCCGTACCCCTGTGGTCCGTTATCGTAAACGGGGTTAAATAATAACAGCGCGTTCGATTTTGAACTAACCTCGGAGTCCTTTTCGTCAGGATCATCGAGACCGTCACAAATTCCGGTAGTGGCAGCGACGTGGCCACCTGCGGAACCTCCACCTGCTGCGATCCGATTTGGATCGATCCCAAGTCGCTTGGCGTTCTTGCGAACCCAGCGGATTGCTGATTTACCATCGGCAACACAGGCATCCGGATTCGTTTTTTGCCGTTGCTTCACCCGATAATCCGCGACAAACGCTACCATACCTCGTGCCGCCAGGTACTTTGCGTGCTGTTCAAACTGCGCTACCGTTCCGCCATTCCAACCGCCGCCAAAGAAAAATACAACCGCGGGTCGGGAATCACTCTCCGGCTTGTACTCAGAAGGGTCGAACCGATAAATCCACAATTTATCTCCGGATGCTTCTTTGTAGACCTCTGCAACTGCAGCTCCATCGAAGTCATGCTGCTCTGTGTCGGCAAAAACAGCAACTGTGTTGAAAGCAGAGAAAAGAAACAACAGGAAAAAAATACGTCTCATAAGATAATCTCGAATCGAGGTTTCAGGATAAATTTGCAAAGGAACGGCGTGATCTTAGAGCAATCACAAACTGACTTGATTTGACATCACTTTTTTTTAGACGACTGTTGCAGAATTTTCTTATTGAGCGCTTTGAGTTCCTTCGTATCGATCAAGCCGTCCTTGTCGGTGTCGATTAGATTAAAACCAACCCCGTTTCGAAGTCGCTCGGGCGCTTCTTCACGCGAAATCTTCCCGTCTTTATTTTGGTCGCCACGCATGAATATACCAATGTAATCAATTCTCTGTGCTGACCCTTTCTGTCGCGATTGATCAGGGTTGATCTCAACGGATTTTGGATCTTTCCTGAGGTCACCACGTATTTCTTCAACGCTTAAGATTCCGTTCTGATTGACATCGAGCTTCCGCAAGGATTTCGACGACGATGCAATTTCCTCGATGGAAAGCATTCCATCGCCGTTGGCATCGAGAACCTTCAAAAGTGCTTGCGATTCAACGCCGAGCGGAACCGCTGAATTTCGATTTGCCTTGTCTCTGTCCCGCTCTTTTTCCTGCCCCATCGCAACCCCGCGCGGCCCATTGGCAAGCAGCAGAATCAAAACAAGTAAACGCATGTAAACATTCATCTCTTCCCCAATATTCTTTCACGCCAATCGAAATCTGACTCTCGTCAGTACTTAGTGTTTTCGTCCAAAATTTACTTTACCGGCCAGACCCTGGTTTGTCACGATGTTATCCGAGAAACCAAGCCCGCACCGACGAATCAAGCAATTTATTTGAAATGCCAATTTTCTCTAACACAACGTCCTAGTCCAGCGATAAAATTAAGTTTCGACTTCACGTAAACAGGAACCGTTTTAAGGTTTTTAACACCCATCCATCACAGCGCCGCCGAATTTTCCGTCAATCATGAATTCAAACTCAGTTTATGTTTGGCCCTTTCTCACTGAGCGGATGCTGGGACGGCAATCGATCCATTTGGCCACCGAGGCTCCCATGAACAAAACAACACTTTCGTCCACTCCAGCGGTTGATGACCACGGAATCACGTTCGGCTTCCTCTCGAATTGGACGACATGGGTAACCACCGGCACTCTAACTACGGACAGAGCGATGACGAAAAAACATCTCGACGGCTCCCGATTTTCTTGGCTTTCATTGACTTTCCTTGCTATTGCTCTAAGTGGTTTGCCATCCTTTGCAGACCAACCCAATGTCGTTGTCGTGATGACCGACGACCAAGGCTACCCGGAACTTTCGGTACATGGGAATCCGGTCTTGCAAACCCCTAATCTCGATCAACTGCACAGACAAAGCTTGCGGCTGTCAGATTTTCACGTCGCGCCGATGTGTGCGCCCACCCGTGGCCAGCTCCTCACCGGACTTGATGCCGCTCGCAATGGCTGCATCAACGTGAGTAGCGGACGGGCGCTCCTCAGACCTGAAATCCCAACGATGGCCAATTTGTTTAGCGATGCCGGTTACACCACCGGGATCTTTGGCAAATGGCACCTCGGTTCGAATTATCCTTTTCGACCCGAAGATCGAGGGTTTCAAGAAACTGTTTGGTTTCCCTCGTCGCATATCGGTTCGGTGCCAGACACCTGGGGGAACGACTACTTTAACGACACCTATGTGAACAACGGAAAGCCCCGCGTGTTCGATGGATACTGCACCGATGTTTTTTTCGAAGAGGCCATGCAGTTCATGAAGGCGTCAGCCCAATCGGGAAAACCATTCCTAAGCTATATCGCCACCAATACACCGCATGGTCCTTTTAATCCCAAACCGGAAGACCGTGATGCCCTGCAATCCACGCTCACTCGACCCGAATTCTCCAAGTTTTCGCCTGAGTTAAAAAACCGACTTGCCAACTACCTTGGAATGATTCGCAATATCGACACCAACGTCGGACAGTTGATGGAATTTCTCGATCAAGAAAATTTACGGCAAAATACGATTGTTATTTTCCTAACCGACAATGGGAGCATCATGGGGCCGCGATATTTTAACGCCGGGATGCGGGGGCAAAAAACGCAACTGTGGGAAGGGGGGCACCGGGTTCCTTGTTTCATCAGCTGGCCGGACGGAAAACTCGCTCCCGCTCAAGACATCTCAGGACTTGCGCAGGTTCAAGACCTACTTCCAACCCTCGTAGATTTTTGTCAAATACCCCATAGCACATCATTTGACGGTTCGAGCCTGTCTGAGGTTTTAAGGGGTAAAACTAAAATCCCTAAAGATCGATCCTTGATTATTAATTATTCCCGAATGCCCAGCTTCGTTAATTACCCAACCCCGTTCGCCCAGTCGATCATGACCCGAGAACAGGCAGCGGTACTCTGGAAACGATGGCGGTTACTCGAGGACCGTGAGCTCTATAATCTGGAAACGGATCCTCTTCAAAAAATTAATGTGATCGACCAGCATCCAGACGTCGTTCAATTCATGCGAAACCGCCTCAATCAATGGTGGGACGATGTTGGTCCAACGGCAAATGAACCACAACGAGTGATCATTGGCAGCCCTCAAGAAAATCCCTCACGGCTTACCGCCTGCGAGTGGCTTGATGTCTTTGTCGACCAGCAAAATCAAATTCGCAATGGTGTCAGAAAGTCGGGATACTGGTTACTCGAAGTTGCCCAGGCGGGTGACTATGAATTCGAACTCCGGCGGTGGCCCAAAGAGGCAGACCTTCCCATCGCGGGCAGTCCAGCGGACGGAAACGGAGAGTCGATTCCGATTCAATCCGCCAGTTTCTTTTTAAGCAACCACCATCACCTAAGTATTGCAAAAAAACGACCCTACGGATTCGAGGGGCTTACGAAACCTGTAAAAGCCGACGCTAAATCTGTGATCTTCACCGCCCGATTAAAAAAAGGACCGATCGCGTTGCACACGTGGTTCCGGGGTGGAAACGACATCTTGAGCGCCTATTACGTTTACGTCACCCGCAAATAGAAATCCGGGATTTACTCAGATTGTCGCTTTAATAATACGAACAGCTCGTTTTCCAGAAAAATCAGCCCCGGAAAACCAGCCTCCGTTTGAGTAAACTATTTTTACTTGGGATTGGACTTGCCCAAGCCTCTTCGTCCATAATCGTACCTTGCCACCAACAAGTTTTCTAAAATTTCAATTCCTTGAAATCTATCTAACAGCCTGGATAACAAATGTTCTTAAAACGATTTCTCGCCGCGACGTTACTGCTGATTCCTCTGATCGCGACCCATGCCTTTGCCGATGTTCGACTCCCCAATGTCATCAGTAGCCACATGGTGCTTCAACAGGGAAAGCCGGTCCATATTTGGGGCTGGGCCGAACCCGGAGAACAGGTTGAGGTTTCTTTTGCAGGTCAGAAAAAAACAACTCAGACCGACGAGAACGGAAAATGGCTGATCGCACTCGATCCTTTGAAGGCAAATAAAACTCCCGCGACCATGAGCATCTCCGGAAAGAACAGCATCTCTCTGGAGGATCTGTTAGTAGGTGAAGTCTGGGTCTGCTCAGGCCAGTCTAATATGGAATGGAGTATGGCGCAGACCGAGCAAGGGAAAGACGAAATACCGAAAGCGAACCATCCCCAAATCCGGCTTTACGACGTTGTCGGTCATATCAACAAACCCCAACCCCAAGACGATGCCCCCGGAACCTGGCAGGCTTGCTCTCCAGAATCCGTGAAAAAGTTTTCGGGAGTGGGTTACTATTTTGGGAAAAACCTACAAGCCAAACTCGATGTCCCGATTGGATTAATTGGATCGAATTGGGGGGGAACACAAATTGAACCGTGGACTCCCAAGGTCGGTTTGGATCAAGTCGATTCTCTTAAAGCCAATGCGAAGAATGGCGGCATTTACAACGGCATGATTCATCCACTGGCACCTTATTCGTTCCGCGGCATTATTTGGTACCAAGGCGAGTCCAACTGCGTCAGCGGTGACACAGACATTTACACCGACCGCACCGTCGCCATGGTCAAAGGCTGGGAATCAGTTTTTCAACAAGATGACCTGTCGTTTTACTTTGTTCAAATCGCACCTTTCCCTTACGGTACGAAATTTAACAACCGCAACAAAGCCATCAACGCTGAATCGCTCCCTCGATTCTGGGACGCGCAAACAGCCTGCCTCGATGCAATTCCCGACTGCGGGATGGTCGTGGTGACCGACATCACTGGGGATGTGAACGATATTCACCCGAGAAACAAACGGGATGTTGGCGCACGTTTGGCGCGATGGGCTTTGGCGAAAAACTATGGCGATTCCAAAATGGTTTACTCGGGGCCGAAATATAAATCAATGTCTGCTAAAAGCGGTCAGGCCGTGCTCGAATTCGAGCATACTGGCTCTGGGCTTAAATCGCTTGACGGCAAATCGCTGTCTCAGTTTATGATTGCTGGCAGTGATAAAAAATTCGTCGAAGCAACCGCAACCGTCGCTGGCAATCAGGTCATCGTCCAAGCCAAAGGGGTCAGCGAACCAGCTGCCGTCCGATTTGCCTGGCAGGAAACTGCCGTCGGCAACCTCGGAAATAAAGAAGGACTCCCGGCGATTCCCTTTCGAACCGACAGTTGGTAGATACCCTAGGAGGCACACGTCTGAAGGACCCGATTTCAGGCGTGTCGCCACCCATTTTTTAATCTCAAACTTATTTATTCAAAACCATCGGCGCCGACGAATCGAGTGTCAAAGCAGATCGCTGCTCGACCCCTTCGTTGGCATCATTGCCAAGTTTTGCAATCGCCTCGCGCCCCAGTGCCTGCATCTTCGCAAGTACTTGGGGGTTGGCTGCGGAGACATCTTTCAATTCGCGCGGATCACTTTTCAGGTTAACGAGCTTCGCCGGGCGGGCAGCCCCTTCGGTTTTGTGAGTCGTCCAGTTTGGGTGGATCGCTTTCAGCGGCAAGTGGTACTTCCAATCACCCATTCGGATCGCTTGCAATTGACGGCGGCGATAATAATAGAGAGATTCATAAGCTGACTCGGCACCCTCGTGACCGAACAACAAACCTGAAATATCGAATCCATCTATTTTTCGATCGGAAAGTTTTGCACCGGCCAATTCACAAAAAGTAGGCAGGATATCCATCGTGGTGGCAAGTTCACCGCAAATCGTCCCTGGCTTGATTCGCCCCGGCCATTTCGCAATCATCGGCACTCGCATCCCGCCCTCCATCGTCGATCCCTTGTTGCCCGAAAACGGCTGATTAGAGCCACCGTTGCGACCGTTGGATCCATTGTCGGATGTGAAAATCACCAGTGTGTTGTCGGCAATTCCCAAGCGATCAAGACTGGCCAAGATCTGGCCGGTTGACCAGTCAATTTCCTCGACGGAATCGCCGTAGCGTCCGTTCGCACTCTTGCCCAGAAAATCAGGAGACGCGTGCAAGGGCAAATGTGGAAAGGTGTGCGGCAAATAAACAAAAAATGGTTTTGATTGATTGGCGGTAATAAACTCAATTGCCGTCTCGGTATACCGTTTCGTAAGCGTCGACTGATCGACGGGCGCCTCCACCACGGAGCTCTGCTTTACCAAAGGCAGTGGCGGATCGCCCCGACCTTTGGACTGCATGTCGTTAGAATAGGGAATCCCAAAGTAAAAATCGAATCCGTGCTCAGTCGGCAAGTGCTCTGGCTGATCTCCTAAATGCCATTTGCCGATACACGCGGTCGCATAGCCTACCGACTGGAGTGCTTCGGCAACGGTCAACTCTTCCGGGTTTAACCCTCGACGACTGCGCGGGATAAGAACCCAGTGCCCCGTGTAATCTTCATGCATCCCAACGCGACGAGCATAACAACCCGTCATTAAACTTGACCTTGAGGGCGTGCAAACCGGACTGGAGGAATAAAAGTCGGTAAACCTAATCCCCGTCCTGGCCAGCTGGTCAACGTTGGGAGTTCGATTTTTTTTAGAACCGTAACAGCCGAGATCCCCATACCCGAGATCATCGCAAAAAATGACAATTAGATTGGGTTGATCCCGCTCCTGGGCCATTCCGATTCCACTAAGCGAAATCAAAAACAAAGTCAGGATTAGCTTCATATTCGTTTTTCCTTTGAATATTCGTTCTTCGATCAACTCTAAAACCATTCCCATAACTCACAAATCATGCACTATTTATTGTTGAGGTGACCCAGCCGCCTTGGGTACAACGACCTTGCCTTCCGAAGGGAGTGTTTCCTTTTCTCTCGGAACAAATTCTACCGCAGTAAATTTATTCATCTTCGGAATCGTCACTTCGAGGACTCCGTTTTGAACCACCGCAGCTTTTGTTTCGACATAGCGAACGTCACGGTCCGTCCCGTTTTGACGGTCGATATCTTTTGTAATTATCCTTGCGTAATACCGACCGCCGTCAGGAAACCCGTCTCCTCCAAAATTTTCTGTTGAAGATTCATTGTTGTAGTATTTCCCGGATTGAATTTGGGATGGAATTTTTATTTTAGCAGCTTCTTTACCGCTCGCGCCAGATGAATAAACAAGCACCGTGAACCGATTTTTAGACCGGTTGTAGGACGAAATCCGATAACGCTCGTTTCCCGTAAAAGCCCGCCCCGTGACGACAATGTCGTTTCCAATTTCTCCGGCGATCGCGTGCCGAATGACTTCATCACTGCCTGCAGAAATCTGGGCGTACCATTTCCAAACATAGTAATGCAAGTGATTCGGATCCGACGGGTTGATGTAATCATCGACAGTGAAGATATTGCCGCCACCCTTGCCAATTTCGAAACGATCATCATTTCCTCGCAGCCCAACTTTGGTTGTCACGATCCCCGGGCCACCGTCGCTAGAGGCAATCACAATTTCCGGTTGCAGTTCCTTAACTCGACCGTTGTAATCGCGACGCTTGGTAAGCCCCATCGCCCATCCACTGGAGTTATCCGACCATGGCAGGTTAATGGTATTGAGTCCCCGCTGGAGGCATTGCCCTAAAATCGTAATCGTTTTGTCATAGGCGTCTGTCTCATTTTTTAAACCATCGCCGTTCACATCGACTGCACTCGAACCATCATCCCAGGAAATCCAGGACTCCGCAGAGAGCATGGACTTGGACTGGTATCCTGCCGCATCCAGTTTCCCGCGAGCCAAATCGTAATTTCCCCACACCGATGGAACGTAACTGCCGTCCATATTTCCATAACCGTCGTTTTGATCGGATACGTTCAGATTTAACGCATCGACCAAACCCATCAATTTTGAATTGGAAACCATCAAACTGTAAAATTGGTCCACGGCAAGTCCACCGCGTCCCTCCAGCCCCTGCGTCACGGGACAATTTTCGCAAGGTGACATTCCATTGGTGGAAACAATTACAGGCGTCGCCGGCTCTTCCTGGTAAACATCGCGTACCGTTTGAGCACCTCCGATTAAAATGTCGTTAATAATAAAATCGATGTCGGCGCCGTTCATTAATCCTTGCAAGTTGGCTTCATGTGAAAGCTGATAGGCATCGACTCGTCCTTTAAAATGAGTGGCGATCCGTTTGACGTATCCTTGAAACAAATCTTTCTTGGGCTTAAATCCACCCGCTTTGCCACTCTCCGATGCCCAGGCGGGACAATGAAAAAACACAAACTCGACTTTGATGCCCTTTTCATTACAGACATTCACCGCCTTCTCGATTGCCTGAAGGGACGGCGAAGGATTTTTGTTGTAATCGGAAAATGCCTCGATTGGCTCCATCGCCGACCAGCTCACCCAAAACTGGGCATAACTACTGGCGATCGATATCACGGGCCGCTCCGCATCGTAGGCATTGGCTTGCGGACGCGCAAAAAACGGCTGCCACCTTACCCCCACATGCATGTGGTCTTTGGTCCAGATGTAGTCCTGCAATTCCCCATCTTCATCGGCAGCATCGAGAAAACATGCAATGTCATTTACCTTGCCCTCCTGGCTATAACTCAAAGACTCATTGCCAAGCCAAAGTGATAAAAACAAGACTGGAAACCAACCCCAGAAATTCAACAGCTGCATTGCTTTTCTTTCTATCAAGAAGGGATTCGACATGAGATCCAAGCAAACCCGTGGACGTCGATAAAATTTAACATGACGAGAATCTGCCAGCACACAAGAATTGGTGCAATTCTAATTTATCAACTTGGCATTCTTTAAGTAGCTTACTATGAAATGAAAAAGATTTTTTCTTCACAGGGTCGCCTGATATAATCGGTTCAATGGGCGCACCCAAACTGCTGGTCACCTCCATTTTAATTCCCTGCTACCGATGACTAATTTAGTAAAACTAATTGGGTGGGGAATTGCGACCGGCTTGTTTCCATCACCATCGTCCGTGTTTTTCAAATATTCGCCTCTACATGCCTTCCCCCCTGACCGCGAAAACCGACGAACCTCCACGCAGAGTGGTCCCTCCGCGGAATGCAAGCCGTCGCGAGCTGGAAAACGGCTTGCGGAACAGATACTGCTCCCTAAAGGATACGATTGCTGTTTGTATTCCCACGGTCTGACTTGGATTAAATTGAGAATACCAGACAACAGCTATTCCGGCGATAAGATCGACTAGGTCATCTGATGCCTCAAACAAGTTGGCGTGTGAAAAAAAACAGCGTACAATTCAGCAAGGATCGCATCCTTGTTTAACAAAAACCAATCCTTCCATTCTTAAAAATTGACCATGAAAAAGAAATCACCTCCCATCTCTCGCAGAACCCTCCTCGGCACCGGCGTTGCAGTAGCCATTTCCGGTAAGGCCGCACTTGCGGGAACGCAATCGAAACAAGAAAAACAGGACGTCAAGCGCGCGTTTGTAGATGGATTAGCGGATGGCTTCGAAGCCCTCGGCGAAGAACACTTCACACGCGTCAACTCAAATGATGACACATGGACGTTTAAAGACAATGTGATTGAGTGTACCGGTCGCCCGGTCAGCGTCATTCGCACCAAAAAACAGTACACTAATTTTGAACTCGTCGCGCAATGGATGCATCACAAGCCGGCTGGCAATAGCGGCATTTTTGTCTGGACCACGCCAGAGTCTATTAAGCGATTAACCGAGGCTGGCAAGCCCGGCTTGCCACAGGGCATCGAGGTCCAAGTTCTCGATCTCGCCTACGGACAGCCTAAACCCGCCAACTGGTATACCAGCCATGGCGATGTTTTTCCTGTCGGCGTCAAAATGAAACCGTTCCCCCCGGTTGCCCCCAACGGGACACGAAGCTTTCCGACGAAAGAGCTTTCCAAAGGTGTTGGCCAATGGAACCATTACTATGTTCGCGCCATCAATGGTGAAGTTCGCCTTTGGGTCAATGGAGAAGAAGTTTCCGGCGGCACTCTCTGCGACCCCAAAACTGGATACCTGTGCCTCGAGTCCGAAGGAAGCCCGATCACGTTTCGGGATCTTCGATTGCGAGAACTACCGTAATCTGGCCCTGCGAATTCTATTAGCAAACAAATCCAATAGAACTTCGGTAGTTTTGCGGGCAATTCAGTTGGCGCAATTCAGTTGGCGCAATTCAGTTGGCGCAATTCAGTTGG
>JAPKBL010000031.1 GCA_028823415.1 Mariniblastus sp. | reverse complement strand
TCTCTTCTGCCGGTTTCTCTTCTGCCGGTTTCTCTTCTGCCGGTTTCTCTTCTGCCGGTTTCTTTTCTGCAGGTGGCACGAAATCGTTGTTGGGGGCCTCTAGTTCGGGCGGTAGCTCGATCAGAGGACGACTGGGAAGTTCTGGTCCGGGTGCTTCCCCAATTTCGATTTCTTCGTAGTTTTTAAACTTTTCGAAAATTGCTGCGTAGCGTTCGTCTGCAGTTCTTTCGAGTCCCTGTAATGCCAAGTTAGCGAATGCAGAATCACCAGCTTCCGCGATCAACTTATCGTAATTCTTGTTTGCCTCGGCTAGATCTCCCAGTGTCTCAAAGCAATAGGCGAGAGAAAAGAGTGAACGACGATGCAGCATCGAGGTTTTCTTTGCCTGGGGTGCATCGACGATTGTTTGGAAATCGTCGCGAGCTTTTTCTAAAAGTTGTTGAGCTGCAACTTTATCAATCATCATTTGGGATACGCCATTTTGCAGTCGATTGTCTGCGGACATTTGCAGTGCCCATAAACCTGCTTTGGTGTCGGCGAATTCAGTCGAAACAATTTCAAGTGCGTTGAAGTCTCCGGAGACATAAGACATCGAAGAAGCCTGAGCGAGTGCCCTCCACTCCCCTTCGGATTTAGAAAGGCTGCTATTAATCAGGAATACGATTGCGATAAAACCAAGAGTACCCGCAATCACTAGCAATACGATGGTCGTGATGTGCGGTTTGATACTTTCGAAGAATTGTTCTGCCGTTGTCAGTTCTTCGACTTCTTGAACCGGTTTTCCGGATTTTCTGTTATTTTTTTTGGCCATTGGGGCTTGTCGCCTGTCTCGTGGATGGATCGAAATTCGACCGCATGCTTTGGGGGGAAATTCTTTAGGACGCAGTATACGGGCGTTTTGAACAGATGGTCAATAGCGACCCCTCATCTTAAGACAGATCACGCGTTACATTGTAGCGAGCAGGGGGAAATTGTGTGTTTCGGCCGATCGGCCAGCTAATTCTGTCGTTCCCTCGTTTTTCAGATTTGTTGCTTGTTCGGTAATTAGAAAACCTGACTCTATTTGAATTTTCAATGAGTGGACTGAATCCAGATCAGCATGAAGCCGTAAACACCCTGTCTGGCCCACTTTTGGTCCTAGCTGGGGCTGGAACGGGCAAGACGCGGGTAATTACCTTCCGCATAGCCAAGCTGATCAAATCCGGGGTGCCTGGAGAGCGAATTCTCGGAATGACGTTCACCAATAAAGCCGCCAACGAGATGAAAGAGCGGTTGGGAAAGATGCTGGGAGTGAGTCTGGGCAAGCCCTACTCTTCCAAATCTAAAAAAAGCGGAAAAATTTCAGCCGATCACGCGCCGACGATTTCCACTTTCCATTCCCTTTGCGTGCGGATCTTAAGGCGACAAATTGAGCCGCTTGGATATCCGTTGAAATTTGCAATCTACAACCGAGGTGATCAGGAGGGGCTGGCGCGAAGTGTTCTTCGTGAGATTAACGTGTCGGATAAGTTGCTCGCCCCGAGTCAACTTCTGTATTGGATTGGGCATTGGAAATGCAAGTCATTGACGCCCGCACAGGCAGAGATTGCCTGTGAGACCGATGCCCAGCATTTGGCGGCGATTGGATATAAGCGTTACCAGCGGCAGCTCAAGTTGATGGGGGCTGTCGACTTCGACGATCTATTATTGTTGACAGAAAAGTTGTTCAACGAGTACGAATCGGTGCGAGCGGTCGAGGCGGGCCGGTTCGATCATATTCTCGTCGACGAATACCAGGACACCAATACGAGTCAATATCGGATCGTCAAGGCATTGGCCGAGCATCGAAATCTATGTGTTGTTGGCGATGACGATCAATCCATCTACGGATGGAGGGGGGCCGAGGTCGAGCACATTTTGAGTTTTAATCGAGACTGGCCTGACGCGAAAGTTGTTCGCTTGGAGGATAATTATCGTTCCACCGAGGCAATTATTGAGGTCGCCAATACGTTGATAAAATTCAACAAGACGCGCCATGACAAGGTTCTTCGGGCGGCGCGGTCGGGCGGGGAAAAGCCGGCAATTTTGCAATACCCCAATGAGACCGTTGAAGCACAAGAAACGGTACACAGCATACGTAAACGGTTGGAGCAAAAGGGGCGCGAGCCTCGCGATTTTGCCATCCTGTTTCGAACCAATGAGCAGCCGAGAATTTTTGAGACCGAGCTGCGCAAGGCGAAGCTTCCTTACATTTTAGTGGGGGGAATGTCTTTCTTTGATCGGAAGGAAGTCAAAGACCTGTTGGCTTATCTGCGGTTGATTGGTGGCTCACCTGATGAGGTGTCTGTCTTGCGGATTATCAATACTCCCCCCCGTGGAATTGGTAAGAAGTCAATTGAGGTATTGCTCAAGCACGCGATCGATCATAAGGTTTCGCTGTGGGATCTTGTAACCGGGGCGGAAGAACGGCCACCACTGAACCCCAAAACGCTGCGGGGCATCGAAGACTTGGCTTCCCAGATCGAAGAAACGCTCTATCAAACGGAAGACGATTCTCTGGTCGATTTGTCGAGAAACCTAATTCAGAATATTAGGTATCGGAATGAGATAAATCGAATTTATTCCGAACCGGAGGAACGCGAGTCGCGGTGGGCGGTGGTGGAGCAGATTGTTAATTCATTGAGCGAATATGAACAATCAGCAGCCAAGCCACGGCTCGATGATTTTCTCGATAAGCTGTTGCTCGGAGAGCAGGATGCTAACGATGAAAAAGAGAAGCAGCTTAAGAAGAATGCAATTGCTTTGATGACCATGCACAGTGCAAAGGGGCTTGAGTTTCCCGAGGTTTATATCGTTGGGTTGGAGGAAGGGATTTTGCCTCACCATCGTTCGTTGGAAAACGACGCATCGGTCGACGAAGAGCGCCGACTGTGTTACGTCGGTGTGACGCGGGCCGAAGAAAGGTTGACGTTGTCGATGTCGCTTACGCGGCTGAAATGGGGGAAGCCTAGAGATACAAAGCCGAGTCGATTTCTGTACGAATTGACCGGGAAAGCGGATCATCCCAATTATCAACAACCTCGCGGGACTTGATATTGCCTGTGCGATGCTAGGCTTGCAGCGACCTCGGTGGGTATGGATTCGATGCTTTAGCCCGCCACCTAGGCTTGTATCCGATGTGACTGATGCGGTTTTATCGCAGGAACCTCTGGTCGCATTGCGTTTCAATGGTTGCCAAGGTCAGGGGAAGGGTATTGGGGGGAGCACTCTCGCTCGATTAAACTGCTGGGGATGACTAAAGTGTTTTTTGCTGTTTCTAATTTGCACTGCTACCGTCACCTTCTAAAATAAAGGCTGCTCGTAGAGTTTTATACGTAATTAGAGATTGGAAGTGTCTCTCGTCAAATTCAGGTCGGAGTTGCGTATGGATTCAACAAGACATGGTAATTTATCGGATACTAAGGCTTCGGATGTTTTCGAAATCAAAGATGCGGATCCCGATGAGTACATTGAGGCAACCAGTCGATATCAAATCAGTGATGAAATTGGCCGTGGAGGGATGGGGGTTGTTTTTCGGGCGCGTGATCTGGATTTGAATCGTGACGTTGCAGTCAAGCTCCTCAGTTGCGGCCACGGGAATTCTGATGATGCGGTAAAGGCTTTCATCCAAGAAGCCAAAATCATGGGAAGGTTGCAGCACCCGGGGGTCGTACGCATCTACGAGTTTGGAAGAACCAAGGGGGGCAGGCCCTTTCACGTAATGAAATTGGTCGAGGGAGAGACCCTTGGTGCTATCATTCGGGAACACAGCAAACGCGATAATCCAAGTGCGAGGCTACTGCAGGTGTTTTCGTACGTTTGCCAGGTGATGGCATACACACATTCGCAGCATTTTATTCACTTGGATCTCAAGCCGGCAAACATCATGGTGGGTGAATTCGGAGAAGTCCATCTCATGGACTGGGGGCTCGCGCGGTCTGTTGACTCTGGTGAGTCGTCGCATCCGTCGGCTGCGAGGTTTTCTACAACCGACAATGCAAGTCAAGCTACTGACGAACACGGTCGCGTGCATGGGACGCTGCCATATATGGCACCAGAACAAGCTAACGGAGAACGGGTTAACAAACGAACGGACGTGTTTTGCTTAGGGGCAATCTTGTGCGAAATTCTTACTGGGCATCCGCCCTACCTCGGAGATTGTGCGTCGGATGTTTTGCAGCTTGCCAAAAAGGCCGATCTGTCCGATGCTTTCGGCCGGCTGGATCGTTCCGCGTACGACAAAGTGCTCATCCGGCTGGCAAAATTATGTCTTCAGCCGAATCCAATGGATCGGCCCTGGGATGCGGCGATTCTGGCTAAAGAAATGGCGATTTACAGTGACTCGGCACTCGACCGACTGAAGAGTGACATTAGCCAGTTTTTCGAGTTATCTTTGGATCTGTTTTGTATCGCTGGGTTCGACGGATACTTCCGCAGGGTAAACGGGAATTTTAATCGCGTTCTGGGTTACACCGAACGCGAATTGCTGGCCCGGTCGTTTTTTGATTTTGTGCACCCAGACGACCGAGAGGAAACAAAGAGGGTCATGGAGAAACTGGAATTTGGTGAGCCAGTTTTTGATTTTACCAATCGTTACGTTACCAAGTCCAATGAGGTCATAGAATTCAACTGGACAGCCAAGTCAGTCGTCGAAAACCAGTTGGTGTTTGCAGTTGCGCGCCGCGTTAAATAGCTTGGATATTCCTTTATTTATTTTCGCTGGCGAGAGCTTTAGAGATTGCTCTTGCGACTTCTTCGCCAAGCACCTGCGAGCCCTCTGCTGAGAAATGCACGTTGGCAGGTCGTTGGATTTCGCTAAGCCGATCTAAGGAATAGGCGTAAAGATCGTTGACCTCGATTCCATTGTCGCGTGCAATTTTCTTTGCGATTTCGTTGTACAGTGGAGGGGAGGTTTCCTCTCGTAGTGGGCTGGATCCTGTCGGGACGGGAGTCGTTGTGCAAAGGATCAGCCGGGCACCGGTCTTTTTTAACTTACCAACGATCTCTTTTAACTGTCGTTGATAGTCTGTCGGATCGGACTGCAATGGGTCGGTAGCAACGTTTGAATTTTTTCCGGTTTTGGCGTCAATATGTTTTAGGTCGTGAAGACCGAAATTAAAGTGAATGACGTCCCAGTTGCCGCCGCCGATCTCTAACCACCGATCGATGTTCGCAATGCCATTGTCGGTTCCAGCACAATTCTCAGCTTTTTTTTCGCCCTGCATGGGCCTGATAACGACGGCTTCATTGGCTAATAATTTCTGGACAGTCGGAGTGTAGCCGATTGAAATGGAATCCCCGAGTATTAGAACTCGCGACTTCTTTGTTCTCTCTGCATCCGCTTCGCCTTGCAAGAGTTGGACCATTGCTTCTCCCAACGCGTTTCCGAGAAAAAAGTAGCTCTCGGCGTTTCCATACCAGTGGTGACCGTGACCTTGATTGGGTGAGTTTTCTGGCAAACGAGCAAAGTCTGTCGTTTCAACGTACGTTACGTTGTCGATTTCTTTTGCGGCAACGGCTGCTTGGGCGTCTCGGAATTTTTTCATGCTGCCTTGTTCTGCGGGGCCACCGTTTCCAAGTTCACCAAAAACAAAGGGCAAGTCTCGAATTCCGACTTGCTTGCGAATGTCCGAAATAAAATTCACCAGATTGTCGGTGTATTGATTGGTCGCGTCTTGGTCGCACATGTCGTTCCAGCCTTGCTGCCAGACAAATCCGGAAATGACAAGCTCGTGGTCCTTCAATGCCGGTATCTTGTTTGGCGCCTCTTCCATCGCCTCGCCTAACTGCTCTAGCATGCGGATATAAAATGGGCCGACATCACCGCCGGAGCTTGGCGGTCGAAAGTCAGTCATGAGGCTTTTTCCACCCCATGCGGTTTTGATAATAAGAACCGGATCGCTAAATGCGTCACCCACAACGTGCCCAAACTGCATTTCAGGGCCGAAATGGTGTGGTTCGCCTCCGTAGACGGCAAATCCGATCGATATCCCGCCGGCTTTCAGTTCATTCTCGGTTCTGTACCAACAGAAGGCATCATCTCGCACCCGCCAGCTGCCATCGTCGTTGAGCAGGTGCGCCATTGACAATCTGTTTTCCGGAGAACGCATTACCGTGGTCAGGATTCCCTTGCCGCCGTTGTAATACTCCGGGTGATCCAAATCGACGACACCGTGACCCTCCATATTGGACTGGCCGGCAAGAATAAACACCCGAGCGATCGGGCGTTGCTTCGTCTGGGCATCTAATGTTTGGTCTACCGGAATTGACAGGGTTGAAGCGAAGCCTAAAAGGATCAGCCCAAATGTTTTGAGTGGTCGCATCGGCTTATTGTCCTGAATTATTGAGATGTCGAGTGATAAACAAATAGTTCCGAAACATATTCTATCTAACATGGGCACTCAAAAATAGCCGCGGTGGCCGTGCCCCTCTTTGGCTGTCTAGATTGCCAATTTCAGTCGTGCTTAAACTTGCGTGCTAGCAGACGGTCTCTTTGTTTGCCTAAATCGCCGTTTGATGGGCTTGCTAGGCGCAGTTGGGTGTTTGACGTTGACCCCGTTAGCGAATGAACCTAATTTCGGCACAGATAGTAATCGTTTAGCGCATAAGTTGCGTTTAAAGAGTTAAAGCAAGTGCGAGCCAGGGAAGGCGCGATATGACATTTCGAAATGCAATTGATTCGAAAGATTCGACCAGAGGAAATGGACGTTTTCTCAATTTGGGAGTCGGTTGTTTGGCAGTTTCTGTCGTATTATCTTTGGTTGGGTGTCAAAATTTGATCAAGCGAGGGCAGAGTCCCGATGCAAAATCAATCAGCCAACTGTATGAAGACAAAGAACCAACGACCAAGTATATCGGAAACTTATGCGGCATTTATGGTTTGAATTTTGCCAAGGTTGAGGGTGTCGGTCTAGCGTATGATTTGGATCGGACTGGAAGTAGTGCCAAGCCGAATGTTCAGCGAGACCTTGTTTTAAAGTCGCTTAGCTCCAACTCAAGCGTCGAGAATCCAAGTAAGTTGCTTTCGAGTATGAACACCGAAATCGTCGTAATCAAAGGTATGCTGCCGCCCGGAATTAGGAAGGGTGAATATTATGATCTTGAGGTCGTGACGGTGGGAGGTTCTGTGGCAAAGAGTTTAGAAGACGGCATGATTTTGCAGACGAGAATGCAGCCGATGGCCAGGCTAGGTGGCGGTTTGAAACAAGGCCGCACTACTGGCTATGGGAAAGGTCGAATTCTTGTGGATGCTCTTTTTGAATCAGAAAAAGGCCCATCCAATCAGCTGCGGGGCGTTGTGCTGGGGGGTGGCAAGGCGAAGGTGGATCGTCCACTTGGATTGAAGGTGCGCAAGGAAAATGTTCCAGCGAGTACTTCGATGCGAATTTCTCGTGCGATTAATGATCGATTTGACACAGATGATGCGACTGGCAAGAAGGGTGTTGCGGAGCCAAAGACGAATCGGGATATCGTGCTTTTGGTTCCTGAGAATTATCGACAAAACATTGGTCGTTATTTGGGAGTGGTCAAGAATATCGCTTACTCTGAATCTGCCACCGACCGGGTGAACCGATTGGAGGCTTTAGAGCAGGAGATCGGGGAGCCATCAAAGTCTGGTTTGGCTGCGATCCGATTGGAGGCACTTGGCGTCGACGGAGTTCCTGCATTAAAACGCGCGTTGCGGCACCATGACCTTGAGGTTCAGTTTCATGCAGCTCAGGCGTTGGCGTTTATGGAGCACGACGATGGCGTAGATATTTTGAAAAAAGCGGCAAAGGAAGAGCCTGCGTTTCGCTGGAATGCTCTAACTGCGTTGTCGTCTCTGGACGACGTAAGCGCTTCGATTGCACTTGCTGATTTATTGAATTTGCAGAGTGCGGAGACTCGCTATGGAGCTTTCCGTGCGTTACTTGCACAATCGCCGAACGATTCGCTGGTTTATGGGAAGTGGTTGGCCAGTGATTTTTTCTTGCATGTTGTTCCATCGGAAGCGGAACCGCTGTTGCATTTTTCACGGGCGAAGCGTCCGGAAATTATTGTTTTCGGTTCGGATCAAACGGTGGGGGATAACTTTCTCCATGTTGAAACGGGTTTGACCGTTCGGGCTAACGGAAACGGCACTGTTTCGGTAAATCGTTATACGACGGAGTTCGAGGAAGAAAAGAATGTCTGTAGTAATCGCATCAGTGATCTCGTTGAAACGCTCGCTAAAATGGGCTACGGATACGGTCCGCAGATGAAGATGTTCCGCGCTGCCAAGCATGCTGAAATGTTGAACACGCGTTTGGTTGTCAATGCGGTTCCTAAGTTGGGGCGTGAGTACTCGCCTGATGGGGATGAGATTCCAGCTGAGAAATCTGAAAAATACGTTGCCGAGGCATTGCCTGAATTATTTCGAACGGGCAATGAGCGGGTGACTTTCGTTCCTCGAGTAGAAGAGGACACGGTCGGTGAAATTGAGGCTGAGATAAAGAGTAATAACGATTCTCAGTGGGACAAGATGATGAATTGGTTTACAGATAGTGAATGATAAACTCACAGCCTTTTAATCAAAACGGTATCAACGCATGCTAAAGGCGCTTGAACTCAATGGGTTCAAAAGCTTTGCTGACAAAACCCGATTTGAATTTCCACCAGGGATCACGGTTGTCGTGGGTCCCAATGGTTCAGGGAAGTCGAATATTGTCGACGCGATCAAATGGGTGCTTGGTGAGCAAAGTGCGAAAAGTCTGCGCGGTAAGGACATGTCGGATGTCATCTTCAAGGGCTCCACGGGTGCGAATTCGCGCCGTCCATCGAATTCAGCGACCGCCACGATTGTTCTTGATAATTCTGATCAGCGGTTCGCTTACGACGCGGATGAAGTACACGTTAGTCGACGGGTTTACCGCAGCGGAGAATCTGAATATCTGATTAACGGCGAGACGAGCCGGCTTAAGGATATTCGCGAGTTGTTCCGCGGGACGGGCGTGGGCACGGATGCTTATAGCTTAATTGAGCAGGGCAAGGTCGAGAGAATGCTTTCGACCAATGCGAAAGATCGCCGCGCGATTTTTGAAGAGGCTGCGGGGATCAGTCGTTTTAAGGCCAAGAAAGTTGACGCCCAGCGACGTCTCGCGAGAGTAGAAGCTAATCTTGTGCGTTTGGCTGATATCGTGGACGAGGTCGGAAGCCGTTACCGGAGTGTGAAGTCTCAGGCTTCTAAGGCGGCTCGCTATAAAGAATACTCTGATCGTCTGCAGCAGTTGCGGACCTTTGTCGGGCTAAAAGACTACCGGACTTTTTCAGAGAAGCTCACGAATATTGAGCTCGAGTATTCAACCGATTCGCAACGGGCGAAAGAACTCAATGAGAGTATCGAGTCAAAGAAGGCTGAAACGAAGGCAATCGAAGATCGCCTTGATGAGATCTCAAACGGCTTGACCCAGCATCAGGAAACGGCAACGCAGGTTAGGGAGAATCTAGCTCAGGTCGAATCGCATCTTACCTTAAACCAAGCCAGGCTTGAGGATCTTAACGCTCGTGAATCGCAACTGCGCGAACAACTGGAGCGGTCTAATCAACGTGCTCAGGAATTTCAGAATCGCATTCAAGCGATTGAAGCGGAGGCGCAATTAGCAAGCACCAATTTCCAAGGCGCCTCCGAAGGACTTGCCGAACGCGAAACTGAGATCGGTGAGCTGGATGAAAAAATAAGACTTTTTCGGACAGGCAATGAAGGAAAACGGACGAAGATTGCTGAGTTAGCAGAATTGGCTACGCGTGTGGGACGGGCCGTCAGTGCTGCAGAAGCCCAGGTCGAAACACTGCGAGAGTCCAAGTCCAAGACTGCCAAGTTAATTCAGGAACTCGAATCTTCATTAAATGTCCACCGGGAAGCCTGGGAAGGATTCACTTCGGAGCGAAACCGATTGCAAGAGGAGGCCGAATCCAATGACTCGGCGTTAGCCATCGCTCGCAAAGAGTACGATCATCTTAAGTCTGAGCTCGCGGGACGGCGCGAGCGAATGTCGGATCTTACCAACCAGCAATCCGGTCTCGCTCAACGAGCTGAGGTGATTGAGGAATTGGAGAAGAGTCTCGAAGGGATTAACGCGGGAGCCAAGGAGTTGTTGCAGGAGGCTAAATTGAATCCTGCGGGTCCGATGGGCGACGTGATCGGCTTGGTTGCTGATTTGGTTTCGGTAAATGTTCAGCACGCTGCGATTGTTGATGTCGCGCTAGGTGAGTTGGCGCAATTTGTGGTCGTCGACGGCCTGAATCTAACCAATGAGATTGCGGCGGAGAAACTCAAGCTCAACGGTCGGGTCGGCTTGATTCAGCTCGACTCCCCGCCGACTTTTGGGACAGATCCCAATGTCAACTTGAATGGCGCACCGGGGGTCATCGGCCGCGCCGATCGATTGGTTCAAGTCGAACCACCGTACGTACCCTTTATTCGGCAATTGTTAGGAGGCACTTGGGTTGTCAAAACACTTGCCGACGCACTCGAATTGCACGGTAAGTACGCCAATGCCGAAAAAGTTCGATTTGTGACTCTCGATGGAGAAATTGTCGAAGCCGATGGAGCCCTCGTGGTGGGACCCAAATCGATTACCTCCGGATTAGTCTCGCGTCGCAGTGAACTTCGCGCTCTCAAGCGTGAGTTGATTCGCCTTGAAGAGCAAATTGGTTTATGTCGGGAGCAGGTTCAGGAACTCGTCGTAAAAGAGGCCAACGCTCAGGCGTGTGTTCAAGCGCAAATCGATACCAACAGCGACCTTTCGGCGCGATTGTCGGATCAAAAGAATCAAGCGAAGGCTGCTGAAAGGCAGATTCAGCAGACCGAGTCGCAATTGGGGACTGCGAATCAAGAGTTCGCCCAGCACGACGGAAAGTTGAGTGCGGTCGATGAAAAATTAACCGGCGATCGGACGGCTTTGCTTGAGAGCGAGTCGGAAATTAAACGGTTGCAGAACGCGATTTATAGCGACGAAGCTGAATCGGCTACTTCCGCTGAGAGACGAACAGAAGTCGAGCAACAGCTGACATCGGCGAAAGTAAAGCTTGCGAAGGCTGAGCAGGTCATGTCAGGTGCTCAGTCGCGGGTAAATCATATCCGGCAAGAATATGAGGAATTGCAGAAAGTTGATTCGCAGTTTGAATTACAGCGAGTGGGTGATGAAACGGCGACTGTCGCTGCGAAAGAAGAGATTGAACAATCCAATGCAGAGATTGCTCTGTTGGCCGGTAGAAAAAATGAACTTGCGGATCTGTTGACACAGTTTACGCAGGATCGACTATCGGTAGATACGACCCGTCGCGAAATGTCCACTGAGTTGAATGCGGATCGGGATCTCTTACGATCGACTGAAGAGGGGATTCATTCGGCAAAAATGCGGATTGAACAAATCGGAATGCAGCGATCGCAGTTGGCAGAGCGAATGCTGGATGACTATGGGATTGATCTCGCCATTCTACAAGAATCTCCTTCGGATGAGGAACAGGAACAACGCGATGAGGTTGATTCTGAAATCAGTCAGCTGCGAAAAAAAATCGGCTCGATCGGTTCGGTAAATCTCGATGCCCTCCAAGAGCTAGAGGAGTTAGAGGGCCGTTACTTGGCAATGGACGAGCAATATCAGGATTTAGTCAAAGCCAAGGAGACGTTGGAAAAAATTATCGTTCGCATCGATAATGATAGTCGTAAGTTATTCGTTGAGACGCTTGAGGCAATCCGCTTGAACTTTCAAAAGCTATTTAGGCAAACCTTCGGCGGTGGCAAGGCAGATATCATTTTGGAGGCTGGCGTCGATCCGTTAGAAGCTGGAGTTGAGATTATAGCCACTCCGCCGGGCAAGCCAGAGTTTAGTAATTCACTTCTCAGTGGTGGCGAGAAGGCATTGACCGCGGTTTCGTTGTTGATGGCGATTTTTCAATTCCGTCCGAGTCCTTTTTGTGTCCTCGATGAAGTTGATGCTCCGTTTGACGAGGCAAACATCGGGCGCTTCGTGGATGTCTTGAAGAGTTTTCTCGGATGGACAAAATTCGTGATTGTGACCCATTCGAAAAAGACGATGACTGCAGCGACGACGCTATACGGTATCACGATGCAGGAATCGGGTGTCTCCAAACGGGTTAGCGTTCGGTTCGAGGATGTGAGTGAGGACGGGCACATTTCCGATGAAGCTCTCCTGCGAACCGAGGGAGACGCGGCCTAGTCTGCTGAAATCGCCCGCAGGATTAACGGTTGCATCAATCCTTACTTCAAATCCAGTTTTCTAGAATCTAATCGGTATCATTCCGCGTAGTGCCGAGGTCGCGTGCGGATACTCTCCGGTAACGCCAGATGAAAATGGTTCCGATCAGTCCTGCGGTCACTAGAATTCCGATCAGCCAAAACTTGATATCGCCAGTTGCCATCGAGATGACCGCACTGATGGAAATACTCAACCACATCATCAAAATGGATGAAATACGCATCCGATTGGTCATCGGTGTGGTGCCATCGATATAGGCTAGGTATTTTGCGAAAAAGCGATTACGAACCAGTCGTTTTTCTAGCGCCGGAGAACTCTTCAAAAGGAAAAAAGAGGCCAGCATTAACGGGCCGACTGTGGGGATTCCGGGCAGCACGGCGCCAACGGCGGCCACGATGACGAATAGAAATCCAATAGTGGCATGGATATATCGTTTAAATTTTGAGTTGGCCAAGATGGAGTTCCAAGTATCTGCTTACCGAAGTTTATCCTACCTTTGATTAACTTTTTAGGCTACGTGAGGTGGGAATCGGGTGCGGATTTTAAAATAGACTACCGGCTTTAAAATTCGATTTCGGTTCACTGAAACTTTGGGTTCCTCAGTAGAATTGGGGGAAAGAACCCCCCGCATATCAAGTGGTAGTGCCATTTTGGTTTTGGGGATATACTTATTCTGTCTCTGAAAAGAACGCCGATATTACGAAGACCGTTTAGTTTTAGCACACAAGAATTAGATGAGAGCCAGATGACGCAAACCTCAAGTTCGATCAACCTAGTTGACTTTATCCGCGATGTTCCTGATTTCCCCAAACCTGGGATTACGTTTAAGGACATTACTCCATTGCTTGGGAGTCATGCCGCCCTTACCGAGTGCATTGATCAATTTGTGGATCAGTATCAAGGGGAAAAGATAGATGTGATTGCGGCCGCTGAGGCGCGTGGATTTCTGTTTGCAGTGCCTCTCGCGATGCGGCTTGGCGTCGGCATGGTGCCGATTAGAAAGCCCGGAAAGCTGCCCTTTAAAAAGTACAGTTACAGCTATGATCTCGAATATGGATCGGACACCCTTGAAATGCACGTCGATGGCATTCAGGAAGGGCAAAATGTCTTGGTGATCGATGACTTATTGGCAACTGGCGGGACAGTTCAGGCATGCTGTGAGATGATCGAATCTTGTGGAGGGAAGGTGGCTGGATGTGCCTTCTTGATTCACCTTCAATTTCTTGAGGGACTCAAAAAATTGGACAAGTATCCGGTCTTTAGTTTGATCGACGTCAACTAGTCGCTGAGAGTTGCTGCTCGCTTGGATGGGGCGAACTGCATTATCGCAAATAGTTTTTGATCGGCTAATTTTTGGCGAAAATGAGGGTTCCTTGATGAGAGAGTATTTCAAGCTGTTGCTGGGCGCGACAATGTTATTGTGTTTTCAAGGGTCTGCGGTAACCGCTGAATTTGTCGCGGCGCAGCAACGTCCAAATGTTGTACTTGTGCTCGCCGACGATTTGGGTTTTGGCGACGTTCAGCCGAACAATTCCGTCTCTGGGATTCCCACGCCAGCCTTCAACCGCTTGGCCCGCGAAGGGATGACATTCACGGACGCACACTCCGGTTCGAGCGTTTGTACGCCAACACGATACGGATTGTTGTGTGGCAGGTATGCCTGGCGAACTCGTTTGAAAAAAGGGGTTTTAAATGGTTACTCTGAGCCTCTCATCGAGAAGACTCAACCCACGCTGGCGTCCCTGCTCAACTCGGCAGGGTATGCGACCGCCTGCATTGGCAAGTGGCATCTCGGATTAGGATGGCAAAGTAAAACGGAGCGTCCTCAAAACGCTCGCCACTTTATTGATAATGGTAAAGATGCGTGGGTGGATTTTAAGCAACCGGTCGATGACGGTCCACGTGAACATGGATTTGGTTACTCGTATATCATCCCTGCTTCGTTGGACATGAGTCCCTATGTTTATTTGGAAAATGGAAGTGTCACGGCGTTACCGGAGCAAGTGATTGAGAAGCGTGGATTCCCTCAATATTTGCGTCGAGGCCAGATCAGTGAAGATTTTGATCACGAGGCCAGCTTAAGTCATTTATTGAATAAGGCTGATTGCTTTATTCGGGAGAGTGCTCGTGAAGGAAAACCATTTTTTCTCTATTTTCCAATGCCCGCTCCCCATAAGCCCGTCATTCCGATGGAAAAATTTCGAGGAAAAACAGAGCTCGGTCCCTACGGAGATTTTGTGGCTCAGGTAGATTGGACAGTGGGAGGAATCGTTACCGCGTTGGATCAAGCTGGCGTCGCAGACAACACGCTCCTGTTGGTCACCAGTGATAACGGATCTTTCATGAAGCGACTGCCGGAGAAAGCCTCCGTTGTGGATCACGTGGATGATGAAACCATTCAGGCCTATGCTCCAGGCAACCATCGGGCCAATGGTGTTTTTCGCGGGACGAAGGCCGATATCTACGAAGCGGGACACCGGGTTCCATTCTTTGCTCGGTGGCCGGGGAAAATTAATTCGGGCGTCAAGAATACTAGCGTTGTTTGTCTTACCGATATCCTGGCCACGGTTTGCGAGGCGGTTGACGTTGCTGTTGACTCAAGTCATTCGGAAGATAGTTTTTCTTTTTTGCCGTCTGCGCTTGCATTGCCGGATCGAGTGTATCATCGTGAAAGGGCTGTTATTCATCACTCAGCCGCAGGAATTTTTTCGGTGCGTGAGGGAAGCTGGAAATTAATCCTGGGAAACGGCTCCGGTGGTCGTGAGCTTCCCAAGGGAAAACCATTTCAGCGACCATTTCAGTTGTACAATCTTTCGAGTGATCCCGGAGAGCAGCGTGATCAATTGAAAGCGAACCCGGATAAAGCTCGGCAATTAGAGCAGGAACTGGCGTTCATTTTAGGCAGCGCTCAAATACCAGATTTCAATCAAGGGCCAAATAAGGACGGAAAATGAACTATCTTTTTAGACGAGCAACGGGAATTTTTGCATTGACCTTAATGTGTTTTGTGGCGTTGGCGGGTCAGTCGCCCATTGAGGCGATGGAAAATGGATTCAATCGCGAGGATTCCGCACCGGAGCAGTTGTGGTGTCAGTACGACGGTTTCAAAGGGCCGGGAAACGGCAAGCATATTGTGTTGATCGCGGGCGATGATGAGTATCGAAGCGAACAGGCGATGCCGATGCTGGGAAAAATATTGGCTGCCCGTTTTGGGTTCAAGTGTACGGTTCTTTTTCCGATCGACCCTAAGTCAGGTGAGATCGTACCGTCCTATCAAAAGAATATTCCTGGAATGGAAATGATTGACTCGGCGGATTTACTGGTACTGGGACTCAGGTTTCGCAATCTCCCAGATGAGCAAATGAAACATTTTGTTGATTATGTGGAAGCGGGGAAGCCGATCATTGGAACGCGTACGTCGACACATGCTTTTAATTTTGGCGGCGATTCAAAAAGTTCGTACAAGCAATACGGGTTCAATTCGAAGGAGTGGAAGGGCGGGTTTGGCCAACAAATTCTTGGGGATACGTGGATCAACCATCACGGCCGGCATAAATCTGAGAGTTGCCGGGGGGTGATTGTCGAGGCAAACAAGTCCAATCCCATTCTTAAGGGAGTGACTGACGTTTGGGGGCCATCGGATGTCTATGGAATCAGGAATTTGCCAAAAACGGCTACTGTTCTTTTAGATGGAGCTGTCCTCGCGGGAATGACTCCCGATGCAAAACCTGTAGACGGGCCAAAAAACAACCCGATGATGCCAATTGCCTGGGTGCAGTCACATCCAAGTGAATCCGGTGCCAAATCGAGAATATTTTGTACGACAATGGGCGCGTCCACCGATTTTGAAAGTGAAGGACTTCGCCGTTTGGTCGTCAATGCGAGTTTTTGGTGCCTGGGAATGGAAAAAGATATTCCTGCAAAGTCGGATGTAACTTATGTTGATGAATACAAACCAACGGCGTTTGGATTTGGATCATTTGAAAAAGGGAAGAAACCAGCTGACTACAATCTGCTGGAAAAGTAACCGAGTGGCCGGAGTTTTCGGTTCGTTTAAGCTGATGATTTACGATTGAAGGGCGGGCTCGCGAGGTGGGTTTGTCTAATTCAAGCAAAGAAAATCGTGTTCGCAAGACACGGTCTGAATGTCTCAATAACTGATTGATGGGAAATGGAAGATCAAAAAAAACTGTTGATTGGCTTGAGTCGTGACCAGCTTAAAGAAGAGCTTCAGGCGATCGGTGTCTCTGAAAATCAAGCGAAGATGCGCGTCAATCAAATTTGGCATTGGCTATATGTCCGTGGCGTGAGCGATTTTGACGAAATGCTCAACCTCGGCAAAGATCTCAGGTCAAAACTAGACCAGTTCTATTCAATCACTCATCCAGAGATTGTAGAAGAGCAGGTTTCGAAAGATGGCACGCGGAAATGGCTGTTGCGTTTTCAACCGCGAGGGGCCGGTGCTCCGGTTGAAATTGAGACGGTATACATCCCCGAAGCAGACCGCGGTACTTTATGTGTCTCGAGTCAGGTCGGCTGTACTTTGACGTGTACGTTTTGCCATACGGGCACTCAAAAGATGGTTCGTAATCTCCAGGCGGATGAGATTCTGGGCCAAATCATGTTGGCCCGGCATCGACTCTCGGATTTTGTCGGGATGGAACCGGTACCCGGAATGATTGCGCCGTTGGAAGGGCGTAAAATATCCAACATCGTCATGATGGGGATGGGGGAGCCGCTGTTTAACTTCGAGAACGTAAAGAGCGCCCTGCTGATTGCGTTGGATGGTGACGGCCTTTGTTTTTCTCGACGACGAATTACCCTATCGACCTCCGGGGTTGTTCCCGGAATTTATAGAACCGGTGAGGAAATTAGAGTCATGTTGGCGATTTCACTGCATGCCACACGTGACGAATTGCGCGATGAGCTGGTTCCAATTAACGGTAAATATCCGCTTGAAAAACTCATTGCAGCATGTCGCGATTACCCAGGACTATCCAATGCGCGTCGGATTACCTTTGAGTATGTGATGCTCAAAGGTATAAATGATAGTTTGCGAGACGGTCGTGAATTAGTGGAGCTGTTGGAGGGTATTCCGGCAAAAATTAATCTGATTCCATTTAACCCCTGGCCGGGGACCCGATACGAATGTTCTGATTGGAAAACGATAGAAAAGTTTGCGAACTACCTCCATTCCAAAGGGCTGCCTGCCCCGATTCGGAAACCTCGTGGAAGAGATATCCTGGCCGCCTGCGGCCAACTGAAATCAGAGACGGTAAAACTTTCAAAAGCTGATTGAATTGAGGTGGAATAGCTTGAGAAACCACTAATCGAGATCGCTCGACTTGAAATAAGGTCTCGTTTTTTTGATTGGTTTCTGTGCCTCGGCGAATACAATCTTCGGCCTGCTGGAGACTTGCTCGTTCCCATTGGTTGCGTCTCGGCCCGCCGCATTAAGGGCCGCAATGACTTCTTGCTCGGCAGCATCAAGTCCCTGTTTTTCGCGGTTATGTTTCAGGTGTTTGGGCTGATTATTTTGACCGGCATGGTGATGATTCGACTGTAAATTCACACTACGTTTGATTGTCGGTTCTGAAACTCTCGGTCGATCGTTATTGTCCTGAGTGCCATTCGCAGGAGTTTGCGGTGCGGTTTCTGAATCGGTGCTTTGAGTTGATTGGATCTTCATGTCGCCAATATATTTTTCTCGCACATCTTCATTGGAAAGAATTTGTTCCTGAGTTCCGCTACACAAAACCTGCCCTTCACTAACGACATAGGTGCGATCGGTAATCTGTAAGATTTCGCGAGCGGCATGGTCGGTAATCAAGACTGCAATACCGTCTGAAGCGAGTGTTTTGATAATGTTTTGAATGCTCTGAACGGTTACCGGATCAATTCCGGCGAAGGGTTCATCGA
Source organism: Mariniblastus sp. (assembly GCA_028823415.1). Classification (GTDB taxonomy): domain Bacteria; phylum Planctomycetota; class Planctomycetia; order Pirellulales; family Pirellulaceae; genus Mariniblastus. The sequence goes on along the minus strand of JAPKBL010000031.1, from coordinate 25,436 downwards.
GCATTATGATTTCCGGTTCGGAAACTAGGCATCGGGCAATTTCGAGTCTTCGACGCTCACCACCGGATAGCTTTCCGGCGCGGGTTTTACGGATGTGCCCGATCTTGAATTGATCCAGAAGTTCGTCGGTGCGGGACTTTTGTTGCTTTCGGCTGAATCCGAGCAACTGCATTACACCTTTTAAGTTCTTCTCAACGGAGAGCCTCCCGAAGACGCTGGCCTGCTGCGGAAGATAACCCATTCCGCCACTTCGACTTCTCTCATGAAGTGGCCACTCGGTGACGTCAGTATCTTGAAGGAACACTTTGCCGCGGTCGGGTCGAGCCAAGCCGCACATCATTTTAAATGAGGTCGTTTTTCCGGCACCATTGGGGCCTAAGAGTCCGACAATTTCTCCGGGATCGACGTGCAACGAGACACCATCGACCACTCGGCGACGGCCATAAATTTTTACCAAGCCTTCTGCTTCAAGTATTGGCATTACGTTCCTCCATGAACTTGAGAATGTGTTTTTAGGGCAAAGCTTGGTTTAGGATGCGTGTGCGATCGATCAGGAAGATTCGCTATCAGATGATCCTGAGTTTACTTAATAAATCCCATTCGCTGGAAATTAGGGAAATACTTAATTGGTTTGTTCAAAGTGTGTGGCCAATAGATCAGCATCGCTCGTCCGATAAGCATGTCACGTTCGACGAACTTTTCTCCATCCCAAACTCGGCCATCGAGGCTACGAGGACTGTTGTCGCCCATTGGCAGGAATTGGTCCTTGTCCGGCGTCGCTCCCTTTTCGAGTCGAAACATCGGTTCGGTCTGCCCTTTTTTTGCAGTGAAAAACGCGTGAGCTCCGTCGGTTCCCCACGATGCCGGATCGCGGTGATACGCTTCGATGATCGAAATGCTTTCGCCGGTCTCGTTTTCAGTGGAAACTTGACTTCCCAATGGGCTCTGTCCTTTAACCGAGGTGTAATAAAGGTCTCGTAAGACCTTAATTCGGGTTATCTCGACCTCGGCATTTTTCGCGGCGATACCGAGGGGTTCGGCGTCACCGGGGTCATCCGGAGAATAGGTTGGGACGGGAATTCCGTTTCGCGAAAAAGACGCCGCGTCAAACTCAATGTACTGGTTGTCGATCCATAAATTCAGCCGGTCATCGGCATTTACGAACATGATGTGATAGGCTCCCGAACCCTGAATTTTCGTGCCACCGGTTGGCGTTTCAACTGCCTTGCCGTTCGCGTCTTGGAAAGTCACCTTCGCCTCAGAGGACTCATCTTCAGCGGCGAGGGTAGCCTTGCCAGTTTCAATGTCAATTTTGCAGACAAAGTGAACGCCACCTTCGACGACATCGAACATCAGCGTGCCTTGGGAGGATTTGATGTCGGCCCAGAACTCGAGACCGAGATCACCAACCCAATGAAGACCGAGATTTTGGGTGCTGACGAGTGCTTCATTGTTTTGGTAAACACCGTCGTTGTAGCCATATTGGTCGCCGATGAGCCTTCCAAGTGGGAGGTTGTTATTGCGGAAGCGGGACGGTAACAATCCAGAACTGATCGTGCTCCATTCATTTTTTAAAGGCTGATAATGGCGATAACGTAGCCAGTGGGCATCGGGTTGTGCACTCGAACGAAACACGGGATGTTCGCCGGCGTTGTCAATCGACCATTGGTTCGAACCGTCAAACGGTTGCCACCGAGAAGGCCACTTAACATCAGAAAGGAATTTGCCGATGTGGTTGGTATCGTCAACAGGCTGAAGAACGTTTCTCAATTTCTCTGGTGGCTTGCGGGTGATCGTTTTTTCGTACTTTCCATCGGCTTCATTCATGACATAGATGTCACCGTTTTCAATCAGGAGGTTATCGCCCGGCAGACCGATTAGACGCTTGATGTAATTCTGTTTTCCATCGTTGGGGTTTTTGAAAACAATGACATCGTATCGTTCCGGTTCGCTGAAATCATAGACAAACTTATTAACAAGGATCCGGTCGCCATTGTTGGATTTGTGATCAGGCTCTTTCGTGTTGTAGACTTTTGTTTTGTACTGGCAGATTGGGCAGTAGGTGCTGTCGACAAATTGCTTGGGATTGGTTTCTGAATTTTCTTTACTTGCACCGGAGCGGTAGCGAAGCTGGCAATTTTGACATTCCAAGTCCATGTGTTGACCTTGAAGCGAAGGCGCCATCGAACCTGTCGGAATGATGAAGGCTTCGGCTTCGTAGGCTCGGAACATCAGCGCCAGCACTATGGCAATTACAATAGACTCAATCGTCTCCCGAACGCCAAAGTCTCGAAAAAAACCAAAAATACCCCGAGACGGTTCGTCGGCGACAATGGTTTCCTTGACCGGCGGCATCTTCGCCCGTTTTTTGTCTGGGAAGGAATTCGTTCGTTTCGATCGTCGGCTCATGGAGATCCGTATTTTAGGGCCCGCGTGGATTAACGTTTAGTCGTAAATTGTAACCTTAATTGTGTTTTAAGCCTACGTTGATGACGAACTCAAAATTCATGGTTTTATTGCGAGAAAACCTTCCCCTTGACGCTTTCGATCGCGACGCGGGGCGCTTTCCAATGGCGACTGTCGTGGGACAGGGGAATGTTGTCGCCCACGACGAAAAACCCCGCGTTTGTTGTTGCTTCTGAGTTCGGTTCGCCGCGGGGCTCGCTAGAGTCGAAATAATACAGGTCCCGCCAGATACGGATGCGGTCGAATTGCACGCCAACGCGGTTTGCTCCAAAGGAAAGTATCGTTTGTTCAAGCTCATCGGTGACATGGTTCAGGCTGTGGGTCCATAGCTCAGTGTCGTTGACGACAACTCTCAAAATCCGATCGAAAGAGGAGAACTCAATCTTTGTCGACAAATTAATTTGTAGCGAGGGTGAAATGAGAGCCTTATACAGTTTCTTGCGGGGCATCTTTTTAGGATTGCCGCTGAAGATTTGTATCTCCGACATCGGTCCATTGATTCGAAATTCAAACTGCTCGCTTTGGTTTCCGAATCGCCAGGCTAAGCCCCCGTCATTGATTCGCGTATTGAGTTCTACGAATACCTCGTCCATCGGGTTCAGTTTTCGACTCAGAGATTGATTGTAGCCGTAAAAATCTTCAAGGGCTGATTCGAGCTGCTGATCATCACTTCGGAAATAGTTTTTTTGGTAACGAAAGTCAAACCAGTCAAATTGTCCCGTGATCGGTGGGGAGCGCAACTGAAAAGTTTCATTTGCGAATTCCCAATTGTCTTCGGGTGTTAAAACCCAATTTAATGAGGGGCAGGATTGGAATTTAGAATCGCAAACCAGCACACGCATTTGTTTTTGAAGTTGAAGGGGTTTTTGTATCAATGCACCGTTGGCGAACAGGTTGCCCTTTTCGAATTGAATGGATTCCCCAGGAAGTCCGACCACGCGTTTGGTCATCAGGCCGTGATTCAGAGTTGAATCGGAGGACGGCCTTCGCTGGAAGGCAATAATATCCCACCTTTGAATCTCCGAGTTGGGGACGACGGTGACAGGATCGGCATCTTTTGAGGTCCAGCGGTCCCGATTGGCGGGGGTTCCACAATTGGCACAAATTGCGCTGGCACGTTTGTCGGCTTGTTCGAGATCGCAGCCAAACTGAATGCCGCAGCCTGGGCAGTCAACCAGATAATGGGACCCGCGCAAGGTCGGGCTCATGGAACTGCCGACAATTTTACCAATCCGCGGAGGCGGTTGGCGGCAGCCCGATACTCCCCCTAGAATGAAAATCAGGAGGATTGAAATTGGAGTTAGACCGGTAAGGTTTCGCATCAAGTTCCTGGATGTTAGTGAGCGCCAGCGGCCGACGGGTCTCAAGGGCTTTTGGCACAGATCTAGCTTGGGACGGGTTTAAGAATTACTGTTATCGGTTTATGATTCTAACTGGGAAATTTTGTGTCAGCGAGCCGTTGTTTTGGAGCATGGAAATGAGTAAGACCAAAGTGCTTGATCATCCATTGGTTGATTGTCATTTGACGAACTTGAGAAAAAAGCAGACGCAACCAGCTGAGTTCCGCGCTTCAATTGCTGAGCTCTCAAAAATTTTAGCTTATTTTGCCTCGTCAGATTTGCCAACGGCTGCGACCACGATTGAGACTCCCATACAAGACATGCGTGGTTCTGTGGTTTCCGGTCGAGTGGGATTGATTCCGATTATGCGGGCTGGAATCTCAATGGTCCAACCAGTGCTGGGATTGATTCCCCAAGCGGAGGTTTGGCATTTGGGGCTTTATCGTGACGAGCAAACTGCCTTGCCTGTGCATTATTACAGCAAATTGCCTCCATCTGCTCCGGTGGAGGTCGCACTGATCTTAGATCCGATGTTGGCCACGGGGGGCTCAGCGACACTTGCTTGCCAGCAAATGCAGGACTGGGGTGTGTCGAAGATTAAACTTCTATCCATTATCGCGGCTCCGGAGGGTATTCAAAAGGTTAATGCTGAATTTCCGGATGTGGAAATTCATGCCTGTGTTGTCGACCAGCAGTTAAATGAAGACAATTTTATCGTGCCTGGATTAGGGGACGCGGGAGACCGGATTTTTAATACATTGCATTGAATCAGGATTTTCTAGGCAATATTTACCTGCGATTGAATCAACCAGTCATTCTGGTTTTCATTATCGCCGACGAAACTGTTAGGATGAAGAAGTTAATTGGTTGAGATTTTGGCGGACTGTGAGATATGAAACTCCAGGCTTTAGGTTGTCCGAGTTGTCAACAACCGTTTCAGGTTGCGGAAACGCAAGCCGGAGAGGTGGTTGCGTGTCCGTCCTGCGCACAGCCGATTGAAATTCCCGCTAACGCATTTGCTGAGCCAGAAAATTTAGAGCAGCCACAGCAGGTCCATACTTGTAGTGAGTGCAATGGACAGTTTGGCGTCACGCCCGATATGTTTGGTCTGACGGTAGGCTGCCCTCATTGCCAAGCAGCGGTTGAGATTGGATCTGATGGAAACAAGAATCCACCAGTCCCGGAGGCTCCGGAATCTGATTTTGAGATAAATAGCAAGAAGGCCAAGACTCGTTGGAAGTCGAGTTCGAGGGTTAGATCGTCAAAGTCAAAATATCGAAAAAAAGTCCCCAAAATAAATCCGATTGATACGGCGACCGAAGCCGAGGCTGGGCCCGTAAAAATGCGGCGTCGAACCGAATCAGAGACCCCCACTGAAAAGGGATTGTCTCAAGCGGAGGCTGCGCAAAAAGCGGAGGGTGACAATCCAGGCGTTAGTTTGGATTTGACTCCACCGAAAAAGAAACGTGGTCCAAAAACTCACTTAGTTGTTTCATCTCCAAGCGAACCGCCCGCTCAAGCTTTCCTGGATAAGGACGTTTCTACGGTTGCCGATACCGTGACCAATGAAAATCTTGGAGCGGAACTAGGCGGTTTAGCAACCGATGTAAAAATCAATAACGCCTCACAACCGGTAGACACCTCCCCGGTTGTTTCGGAGGCCGAAGTGAAGGACGACCGAGTGTCGATCGAGCATTTGCTTCCGCCTCGATTCGATGTCCTTGACCCATCTCGCTTGAGTTTCAATCGTGAGGAGAGCGAGTTCAAGGTGCTCCTTCCTGATGGTGATGGTGGCACCAAGCAGGTTGACAATCGCGTCGTTCGTGTGAGCCATGCGGGGGAGCAAGTCTCGTTGGTCGCGAGTAGCGACAAAGAAAAAAGCCGGCGGCGACTGATTCAGAATGTCATCGCAATCATGATCGGAATCATAATTCTGGCCGGCGCATTCTGGTTGCTTGGCTAAATCTGGAGTTGGAAGTAGCGGTCGGACCGTGGGGGTTTCCTTTTAACGGGTCCGAACATGTATGCATCCCAACTGATCATTCCTTGGGGCTGCCCTGGTAGCCGTGGGGGTGGGTTTGGTGCCAATTCCAAGCGGTTTGAATGATGGGCATTGGCGACTGGTATTGAGGCTCCCAGCCAAGTACAGAATTGGCGAGGGAGGGATCGGCAATTAATTTGGGAGGATCACCAGGTCGCCGATCTCCGACAACTTCCACTATTTCACAGCCGGTTACCTCGCGGCATGATTCGATGATTTGCCGCACGCTGTACCCGTTGCCGGTGCCAAGGTTGAGCTTCAGATTGGCTCCAGAATCCAGTCGCTCCAGCGCGAGCAAATGTGCCTTGCACAAGTCATCGACATGAATGTAATCACGGACGCAGGTTCCATCGGGCGTTTCCCAGTCGTCCCCGAAAATGGTGATTTGCTTTCGTTGGGCAAGGGCGACTTGGAGGACGATGGGGATGAGGTGTGATTCGGGTTGATGGTCCTCTCCAATGCCTCCCTCGGGTGACGCGCCCGCGGCATTAAAGTACCTCAGGGCAGCGAATTTGAAGCCGTAGGCATGTGAATAATCTTCGAGTGCCCGCTCGATCACCAATTTCGTAAATCCGTATGGATTAACGGGTTCTTGCTTTTCATTTTCGGTGATCGGAACGACCCGGGGCTGGCCGTAGGTAGCACAGGTACTTGAAAAAACAAGTTTTTTTACGTCGCAATAGCGCATCGCCTCGAGGAGTTCTAGCGTAGCGAGGACATTGTTTTGGTAATATTTAGCCGGTTCCACGACGGACTCACCTACCAAAGCGCAAGCCGCGAAATGCATGACGGATTCGATTTGGTGATCACCGAGGATTTGTTGAACGAGCGGTCGGTCCTGCATGTCGCCCACGATCAGTTGGCCTGCGGTCACCGCTTCGGCAAATCCTGTCGATAAGTTGTCTAGAATAACAACGTTGTGTCCCGCTCGATCGAGTTGGCGAACCATGTGTGATCCGATGTATCCCGCTCCACCGATTACTAGAATATTCATCGAGGTATTTGGTTCCGTATTATTACACGAGTTGTTTGGTGAGAGGTATTGCTTCGAGTTTCCGCGTCGTGACATGCCCAGAGCGTTGGCAAGTAGGTTTACGCGAACTCTCGGGAGACTGAATTGCTTTGTTGGTTCCTCCCCACGAGAAAGTCGAGTGTCGTTTGCGGTTCGTGGCGGGTTCGCCATTGTTTTGAAAATTGCATGGCGGAGTCTCGGTAGTGGGCGAAGTGATTCACCATTTCTTTTACGCAATTGGCAAGGTCTGCTTCGTCTGATGCGATGATTCCGACCGCCCCGACAGGTTGGCTCGTATTGGATGAATCTAATTGAATTGTTCTGATCTGCGCGCGTCGAATACTGGCTGTCGATTCGTGGAACGCGTTGGATAATTTAAATTCAACAAAGGCGGTGTTGGGAGAAAGTTCAAAGATCGCGTTTGATTTTTGGTTATTCCTCCGATGACCGACAACACTGTTCGTTTTCGAAATCGCAGTACCGGCGGTATCTCTTTGTGTGAATTCGATTCGACAAAACGTGCCAGGAGACTCCGGCCAGTGCCAATCGAATTCTAAGATCATTAGATTTTCATCGGGCTGTCTATCCGTTGTAAATTGAAATGGGTGCTTGGATTGGTCAAATGAGAGGACATTTCCGGGTAAAGGCACGTTCTCGGATGCCCATTCAAATTCTCGTGTCGAAATGGTGCGAATGGTTTTGAAGTCGCGAATCAGTTGGTCACCGTGCTTAAAAATAGGCTCGGCTATTTGTTCGGCTAGCCAGCTGCCGGCAGGGACAATTACTGGCTTTCCACAGGAGAGTAATTCGCCCAAGACACCAGCGCGTCGGCTGAAATAGGCGCGGCTATCGTAAAAGAGTAGGCCGCAATCACTCGTCTTGATCAGCTCAACGTATTGTTGATCTGGCAATGGATGAGGGAAGTACTCAAGCGGGGAGTGAGGTGCAACGCCATGGTGGCGAGCCTCGGGAACTTGGAATTCCATTTTTTGTTTAGCGGAGAACCATTTTTGGGCGGGTCGTTGAACCGCAATTTTCACCAAGCCCGTTGAAAGGAAGTCTTCTGAAATACTGTCGATCAAGGACTGTAAATAACAACCATGGCCTTTTTCCCGCCGCATTTCACCGGGGCAAGTGAATTTGATCGGTGCTTGCGGGATTGTATCGGTTTGCTGATCCAGTCTCTTTTTAGAGAGACGAATAATCTTAGGTTCGGGATCCCCGCGAAACGCTGGGGCGACCGGGTAAGGAAGGGATTCGAACTGGCCAATTCCCAGTTGGTTGTATTGGTCTGCCAGTATATTGGAAGTGGTATACAATTGAATTGAATGAGATGAGAGACGGGAAAGTGCCGCGACGCAGTACGCACGGACAGCCTTGGCAACGAATGCCTGGCCTTCATATTCTGGTGTTCGACCTTCAAACAGGTTGTAATGAAACTGAAGATGCCATTGTGTTTGGGTTGTCTCGGGGTGATTGGAAAGATAGACAGCCAATCCCATGAGCTCGAGCTCGGAGATGGTTGTGAGAAACGCGTGGTCTCCTTGTCGATGAAGATTCCCTTCAAAGAACCGCTCGCAGTCCATCGCGAACCGACTAACAAATTTCTCCCTTCGTCGATGGTGACGGTGTTTTTTGAACGAATGGCGCACCCGTTGACTCAGACCGGTGGGCGGCTCGGCTAAAAGGAGATGTGACTTTCCCCGAGTTAAATGCTGCAGCCCTGAAAGGTAGCTGTCTGCCTGATAGGTTGTGTCGCGAAAAACACTTTTGATAGACCCTAAATCATTAAGTTCATTGTTGGGATCAAGTCGGGTTTTATTGAAATCGTGGTGGGTTCCGATTTGGGTAGAGAAGCCATTTTCCTTCGATACTTCGGCAAGACAGCGAACATAATCGAAATGATGCCCTCCCTGCGATCGCAGCGAGTGGTCAATAAGATAAAAATTGGCCACGATGATTCCTTTGGCGTTCTCAGAAAGCCTCATGCTTTCGATTGTGTCCTCATTCCACGCTATGAATTTAATTGCAGCAGCAAATTGGAGTCAATTGCAAACATCGCAGAATCGCGTGGAAGTGGCTCGGGGTTAACTTTGGATTTGTGGCGACCTCGCTGAAGTGCTAGCTGTTTGTGCGGGATTGGAATTGACTGTTTTCAGGCAGATAAAATAGGATATCGCTTCGATCAATTCATACCCATGATAGTTGCTGATTTTATGGACAAGAAAAAGAAACACGTTGTAATTCTTCCGTACTTTTGCCAGGAAGAGGTCGAGCGGTACCTTGCAATTGCGGAGCGCATGAAGTCTTTTCCGACGCCCGACGTGTCGTGTGATTTCTTGCTTGCTTCGAGCCCTCGAACGGAGACCAGTGAAGAGCTTGTCGCCGCTTTTTCTGAATTGGGAACAGCAGTCGCCTTCGCTTGCCCAACGCAAATTTTTGGTTATCCCGAAGGCCCGGGGGCAATGTTTTGGGATTGCATGGAGTACATTAGCAAAAACTATGTAGGGAATGATGGATTCAGTTTATGGCTAGAGTCTGACATGGCTCCGGTTAAACCGGATTGGCTAGACCGTTTGTCACAGGAGTGGTACTCGGGAGATGAGGTGCCCGTGATGATGGGGTGTTTCGTCCCCAAAGTTTACAAGCACCGATTGCTAAAAAAACGAAAATTAATTCTTCATCCACACATTAACGGCGGTGCCTGTTATTCGATGGATTTTGCGAATCAAATGCCCGACGAAGCTCGTCAGGGAGTTTTTGATATGGCAGTTTATCAATATGCAAAGCAGCTCAACCGCGCTCGGTTTACTCAGCAGATTTCATTTTCGACGATGGGTCGGGTGCGGCGGGATATTGCCGATCCAAACAAGGTCTTACTCCATGGGTTTATGCAGGAGAAGGATGCTTTCATTGATCAATGTCTGACACCATTGACGGCTCAGGAATTGGGACAGCGGAGTTGGCATTCATTGCAAAATAAAATTGAGACGGCCAAGCGTAAGTTGCGGGTGCAGTTTGTTCGAAAAGGCCACAAGGCAATGCTTGAAAACATGTTTTTGGCGAAACAGAAATTTGAGTCAGAGAATAAAAAAATGTTTTACCAACCCAATGGGCGAGCCGCGTAATAGAGTCGGCTCTGAAATATTCGGCTCCTTTTCGAGAAAACGAATCGACTTTGAAAATAGCGCAATTCAATACGTTTCCCTACGGTGGCGCGGCGACGGCGGCTAAGCGGTTACACGAGCAGTTGATTCAACGGAATGTCGACAGTCATTTTTACTATCACCGCAACGAAAAGCTGGTTCAGCTTGACGGTAGTTATCATTCAGTAGAGTTTCAGAAGCCCCGCTCGGGGTTTCTTGGGGCGATTGATAAGCGTATTACGCGTCGGCGGCAAAAAATGATTCACCGTTTATACGATTGTCATATCGCGGATCGTCCATCAGGGTTGGAAACATTTTCGATGGCCGATTTGCCTGAGTCAACGATGCTCGATTGGCCGTCGATCGGCGCTGATGTCGTTCACTTGCACTGGATGTCATTTTTTGCCGATTACGTTTCATTTTTCAAGTCGATTCCCGACGATGTGCCTGTGGTTTGGACGCTGCATGACATGAATGCGTTCACCGGCGGATGTCATTATTCCGGCGGTTGTGAACGATTTATGAGCGGGTGTGGGAACTGCCCGCAGGTTGAAAACCGACATCAAGCGGATGTTTCTGATTTCAGTTTTCGAACTAAACGTCGTGCACTTCGGCGAAAATCAATTCATGTGATAACCCCTAGTCGGTGGCTCGGTGGTTTGGCCAAAGAGAGTGGAATTTGGCCGGAGGGCACGACGTTTGACACGCTCCATTACGGTTTAGATTTAGACCGGTTCCGGCCGGTTTCCAAGCAACGGGCCCGCAAAGAGTTGGGAATTACCGGTGGAAAAACGTTAATTGCGTTTGGTGCTGAAGACCTCAATTGCCAGCGTAAGGGGGTTCAGCATTTGTTGTCTGCATTGAGGCAATTAAAAAACAAATTGGACGTAGAATGCCTGATGTTTGGTTCCGGCACTTTGGAGGTTTCCGATGACCTGCCCCGCCTGCACCCAATGGGTTACGTCGATTCATTGGAAAGGCAGGCATTGATTTACTCAGCTGCGGACATTGTGGTGGTACCTTCGTTGGAGGATAACCAACCACAAGTCGGACTCGAATCGATGGCCTGTGGGACTCCCGTGGTAGGGTTTAATGCCGGTGGAATTCCGGAATATGTTCGTCCAGGAGAAACTGGATTGCTGGCTGAGGTAGGAGATTCAGCGGATCTGTCAAAGCAGATAGGCTGGCTAGTTGCACACGTGGATGAGCGGCAGAAAATGGGCGCTCGTGCACGAAAAATGATGGAGCAGGAGTTTGAAAAGAATGCTCAATCACAAAAGCAAGTAGATTTTTACAAGCAAATTCTATCTGATGATCCGGTTAACATGGCATCTTGAATTGGTCATTCGCGGAGCAAGACTTTGGTGCAACAACGGAGAGCGCCGCCGTGCATCGCACTGGTTTGGAAACCCTCAATGGGGCGAACTTCAAAACCATTTCTTTCCCAACTTTGAATCGCTGCTGAATCGAGTTCGGCAATCCCGTATTGCGGTAAATAAACAATCGATCGATTGGCGACGGTTTCGGTTAGAACATTGTTGTAAGACATAAATGGGAAGGCAAGGATTGGGTTTTCGTCGGTTTCGGATTCGGGTGACTGGTTTGGGATCAGCGCGGGAATTCGGATGACATCGTAACCCCGTTCTGACAGTTGTGTTGCGATTTTATCGAGTGAATCGGCAAGACTGTGACTGTCGCTAATGGCTGTTTTGGTTTGTCCAACGACCTCGGGGCAGTCAATTGAATTTCCTTCCAAGTCAACCAACGCATTGATGGCTGGATTCCCAAAGAAGCCTCTTTCGCAATTTCGTTCGAATCGGGTAATGCGATCTGGCGATTGGGTAAGAGTTCGATTGGCAACCTCTGCTCCTTGCCGACTGTCGGCTACGGCAATTCGATGGTTGGAAAGTGGAGTAACGATTAGATCGATGTGACCAATGTCTTGAGTTTTATTTCCGATCGTGACGACGGGTCGCCCAAAGAGCTCGGAAAATCTCTTTTCCATCTCTTCGATCGATGTTTCGAAAACCTTGGAGTTAATATAAAGGGTGTCAAATCCGATGAATACTTCGGATTCACCGCAGACGATATTTCCACCTTCAAAAAGTAGTTCGGAGTTAACGACTTCGATGCCAAGAATGGTCGATAGTTGTGTTGCCATGAAGCGATCGTCTTTTCGTTTGAAAAGACCGGGGGTGATCAGCTTGGTAGTTTCTTTGTCGTTGACAACGACGAAGGGGTCCTGAGGCCAAATGGTAATGTCGCTTTCGGTTGGAATTTCGACAAAGGTGACGCGACCGTTGTTTGACGATTTTTCAAATGCCGCGCGGTCGTTGACAAGCAACATGACGTGAACATCTTCGTCGAGCCCGTTAACAATGTTGTTAACAAGCTCAGTGTTTCGAAGGGAGGATCTCCGAGCGCTGGTGGCACTGCAAACAACCAGTTTAATCTTGGTGCCGACGTCAGGTAGCAATTCCGGAACAGGTTCGCTAATGAAAAGTGGTTTGGCGAAAAAAGTGATCAGACTTAACACGGTGAACAAGATGCCAATCGTAGTTGTTTTCATCGAATCAAATCCTCGCCAAACCGTATTTTCACAAAACTGAAATCATGCAAAAGGAACTGGAAACGCCTAGTCTGAGAGCTTGATTCCGTTGGCACGAAGGTCGGCCTTAAGCTGTTTAATCGACGCGCGGATCTCACGTGCACCCAATCGGTTCTCAGTGATTCTCAAGCCCATCTGGCCTGCTCGTTTATCGGTCTCAACCAGTCTTTTCGAAGTTCGTGCGCAGCGTGCTTCATTGGCTTCTACCCTGGCATTGAGATCGCTCAAGGAGGCGTCGACCAGTAAGAATTCTTTATCATCTTCTTGTTGTAGTAATTCTAGAATTTGCACTCGTTTCCTGAGATTGTCTCCTTTGGTCGGTGCGTCGCCAGGAGTCGCTGATGCCGAGCCGGACAAGGCAGATTGGGAAAGGAGTACGGCGGTTGCCAGAAGGCAAATGGTACCAGCGTTGATTAACATTCGTTTTGCGTTCATTGGAATCTCATCGATTATAGGTTCTGAGACGAGGTGGGACATCTCTCCGCTGCCCTCGTTAAAATTGGACAATGGAACTAATGCAAACCGCGTGCCTATCGGAAAATATTTTTATAACCCGAATACAGCTGCTAAAAGACGATCCAATCGTTTCAAAATGAGAATTTCGAATCAAAATGAGACGGATTGCGCTAAAATCTCACGATCTCGGTTAAATCAACGCTTCGGATCGCGTCAAGGGTCGGGTGGAGAAGGCGTAATGGAGATGGGGGCTGCCCGCGGGTGATCGGCTCGTTTGGGAGATTAAGCAGAAAAAATCGATAACGTGGATTCAACGACGTCATCTTCCACGATGAGAATAACGGTGTCGTTGGCGGTAAGGCGGTCCTTGGCTCCCGGGACTCGGACGTAGTCGAGTTGAATTACGGCGACGATCAGGCATCGCTCCGGGATACCGATTTCAGCGAGAATGGACTTAGTTGCGGGCGACCCTTCCATGACGTCGACTTCGATCACGTTGATTAGGCCACCTTCCATTTTCACCCGTGAAATCACAACTCCTTGGTGCAAGTAAGATGAAATCTGTTTTGCCATGACGTCGCGAGAGCTAACCGCGACATCAATCCCCAAGCGTTTGGTCACACTTGCGTAATCCGGGCGCCCAATAGTACACATCACTTTCTTTGCGCCGAGTTCGTTCGCTTTCACCGCCATCACGAGGTTGTCCTCATCGTCGCCAGTACAGGCGACAAAAATATCAGCATTGCCGACTCGCTGTTCCTCAAGGTTTTCGGGGTCAGTTGCAATGGCATTAATGACAGACGTTGATTCGAGCATGTTGGCAAGCGCAATACAGCGCTTTTCGTCCTGCTCAATGATGGTGACTTTGAAACTCTCGCGCTCCAGCGTTCTGGCGAGGTGGAATCCAGTCTCTCCACCCCCTGCGATAACAATTCGCCGTGTCTGGCTCGTCCCGGTTTTGAATAAGGCACGAACGGATTTCATGTCCTCGGGCCGGCAAAAGACAGTAACCTTGTCGCCAATGCATAATTGATCATCCGCCGAAGCGATCCAGATTCTTTTTTCGCGCTGGATAGTACCGACCCGCACATTAGATGAAATTCCAATGTCGCGCAATGTATTTCGCGTCAATTTACCTTCTTGGCCAACGATAAATTCCTGGACTTCCAATCCGCCTCTGGCAAATTGCTCCACGACGACTGAGCCAGGTTCCCTAATTCCTCTCGCTAATTCCATTGCGGTCAGATGCTCGAGTGAGAGCATTCGATCGATTCCAAAATGCCTTAAATAATCAAACGAACTAAGATCGCGAAAAACTGGAGCGTAGATTCTGGCAACCACCCGCGGGACGCCCATCCGTTTTGCCATGCTGGCAGCGATGATATTAATTTCATCTTTTCCGGTCATTGCCAGGCAGATATCGGCACTGCCGACTTCTGCTTGAATGAGAGTCACGGATTCCGCGGCTGATCCGACGATCGCTCGGACGTCGAGTTCTTCATTGATTTTTGCAACTCGTTCGGGGTCGTTATCAACCACCGTCACGCTATGCTCCATTCGGCAGAGCAAGTCAGCAATTGAAAAACCAACGCGTCCTGCACCGAGAATCGCAATATTCACGTGAGCACCTGATTAATGAAACTGAATCCCGATAACCAAACCAGAAGACATTGGAGTAGTTACCAAGCCTCCGCGAAAGGGGGGAATGTCGACAAACCAACGACCGCGGCAACCGTGCAAGACCGAGGTGGCCTGAATTTTTCACCGTTGCGATGCGGCAGCAAAACAAACTAATTCTAAGACCCGAGTTCAATTCGAGCCTCTGAATGATCTTATTTTTCGTTTTCAGATTTCATACTAAACGCCAAGAAATGGTAGCCGGTGTCATCGCTCACGACGAAACCACCGGTGGGTTGGAAGTACCCCTTCATCTCATCGAAGTCTGGAAGTGGATTCTCGGAGAATCGAGACTGGATACCAGCAAGGACAGGATTGTCCTCGATTTGACCTGAGATGAACGATTGAGTTTGCTCAGAACCAGCCAGTTCGAACAGCATCCTGAAGGCGTGTTCAGGGTTTTGATAGGTCATTGCACACGGCATGTCACTTCGCAGCAACCGCGTCATTTTCCGTTGGACCGCGACGAAATTTTCATCATTGGCCATTGAAGATTCTTCACCCTCATGGGTTTCGATTGCGTAGCGAATGAAGTCCATACTGCGCGGTGAAAAAGACATCAGTAAATAGTTCCCGACGATTGCCATTGCAGGCTTTGGCCTCATCTCCATCCTCATCTCTTCTGCTTCAGGATCGACATCTATATCGATGATGTCCCGGTCGGGATTTTGTGCTTGCCTTCGTTCTTGGCGTCGTTGGTTGCGGCGATCCCTTTGATTGTCCATTCGGCTTTGGGACACGGTCCAAGTTTTGAATCCTTTGTAATCAGCAGTTTCCATCCACTCACCGCGTTCTTCTTCATTTTCATCATTTCCACCACCGTCTTCTTCATCGTCATCATTTCCCCCGATAACGTTTTGGATGATCGACTCAAAAGATTTTTCGAATGCTTCTGCGTCAGAAAGTTCCATCGCAAATATTTGAACTTGGCTGTTGAGGGCCAACGGGGGACTGATCCACTCAGCGTAGGTGACTCTCCCGGAAAGATGGGCGAGGACATCTTCCTTGAGGTCCATCTTGATTCGCTCGTTAATATTTCCCTCGATCCAAGTATCGACGAGTCCTTCGTCTCCTTGGTACAGATCAACCATTTTTGAAAGCTCGGCAAGCATTTTGTCGACGTCCCAGCTGGTCGTCAAATAAGTTGCGGTGTCGGCCGGTAGCCACGGTTCTGGCTGATAATCAGTTGGCTTGAGTGCCAACATTTCTAGAATGCCTTTTCGCGGGTTTGATAAAAGAATGTGGCCGTGGACGACCGATTCAAAATCGTCCTCCGACAAAAGCATACTTCCGCCGACTCCAAGTAGTCCGTCGAGACCAATAATCGGGAGGAAATTAATCGCAGCCTGGGCGGCAAAATTTCCCCGAGTGGCACTGCGGGTAAGACCGATCGGATCAATAAAGAAACGAGCCTCAGGTTCTAATTCATTATTGCCCAAGCACCGATTCATGATCGTGACGAATTTGCGGTTGGACGTTAGCGGGCGTACTTTCTCGACCTCGCGTTCCATCCAGCGATCGACAAAGGCATCGAGTTCTTCTTCGGAGCTGCAGCCGACCATCAGACCGTCTTTTTCAAAGAACTTAAAATTCTTGCCAGCGGCGTTAAACGTTTCGTATTCAATTCCGTCTTCGCTCTCTTGGGAGGAAATCGGTTCACCTGTTTCGGTGGCAATCACTTCACGGCCTCGTTCAAGGATGCGTTCGCCGGCGCCTGACTCAGTGTCCAGTTCGATAACAAGCATGTACTCAGGGCTCTGCCTCCGAGGAGCGATAATTGCGAAAGTCATTTCCCCCGATGGAAGTGAGCGAATATCTTCCAAAGTGATTCCAACCTCAGATTCAACCTCGCTATACGCGAGTCTCGCCTCATCCCACAAACCGTCAATCAATGGAGCGATCGCTTCATCCTGAGTCATTTTCCCGAAAGAAGTTTCTTGCAGCTTCCCAACCATATCGCGAAAATCGTCAATTTGAATAAACGCAACGGTTGTTTCAGGAAGCAATTCTTGTGTTCTTGGCCGATTGCTTGGGTCTGCTTCTTGCCCGACAACGATTTTGTTTGTCGCTGTGAAAGCGATGACGACCGCGAGAACTAAACTGGCGCTTGCGACCGAACTAAAGAAACAACGATTTTGGGCAATGCACATTCGAGACAGCATGGTTATTCCTAGGTTTTGATAGTCCATTTTCGTGGAGTTAGCGATTAATTGAATCGTCAAGCTAGTTTGAACGAATCCATCCTCTTTATAAACCCGCCTCAGTGTGTTTTTGTTTCGTAACTTACTCGGGAAATACGATAATTCGGATTGCGGCCAGTTTTCGCTTCACGTTCAGTTTTCCCGTAACGCTCAGTTTTCCCGTAACGGTCAGTTTTCATTTAATTCGGTCGGTAACTAAGGGTTTTGCTGAGTTTGGGCGTGCAGGCGAGTTCGTTTTGACTTGTGATTAGCAAACGTCGATACCAAAAATAGGTCGATTTCGGTTAATTTTAAAGCAACTTTACCCTTCGGCTGGGTTGAATATGGATGTGACGCGAAAAATAGATATTCGCGACCCTCCATCTTTTTTATGCTTGTTGGATTGCGGGTCCATTGGCTTTCTGCATTAGGGGAAAACAGTGTCTACTAAATTAATCTCACTCAATTCGTTGTTCTTTTGCGCTTGTTTTTTTCTTTGTTTTGGCGGTGGTGTCTCTTTTGGGCAAGGCGGAGGATCCGAGCCCAGACCCGACACCGGTGGGTCGACGGAGCAATTCGAAACAGTCGACTCGAATATCGACCCTAACGCTGCGAGTGGTTCAGGCGGTTCGACCGTTTCCGGAACGGGTGATGGCGTTGGCGAGCTAGGTTCTGCGGTTGAGTTCGATGAGTTTGAGGACAATCGAAATCAAGGGTTTATTGGAACGACCGCAGAGAAAATTCAAGAGTCCGGTTTTGTTGGCCGGAGTGAGTTACTTGGTTCCCCGTTGGCCGACGGAGCGAGTTTTGGAGGTGGCGTCAACAATGTCGACAGCAACCAAGTCAACATTGGTGGAACCGGTGCTGGTGGATTCGGTGCGGCGACTAACGGAGTTCAGATTATCCGGCGGAGCATGAGATCGCGAGTTCGTCCGAATTTCTACGCCCCCAAGTTATCCGAAGCTCAGGTTGCCGGAAGATTCGAGAGGCGAATGGACTTGCAACCAGGCGACATTGCGAGCTCGAAAAACTATTCGGTTTCCCTAAAAAACCGTACAGCGACGATCAGCGGGTCGGTTGGCAGCAGAGCCGATAGTGATCGATTAACACGTCAATTGAGACTTGAGCCCGGCGTCTATAAGGTGGTTAATCGTCTGAAAATTGCCAATTGAGTTTTTCGAATTGCACAGAATCGTAGTAGTCCGACTGTTAGGTTGTTTGCCCCGCAGTTTTTTCCTGGCTAATCGAGTCTCGGTCCGCCTTTTTGGGTTGGGGTGTGTGATTTGAGTGCGAACCTAGTGCCGGACGAGGCCTGGCTTAATGTCGAGGTCGAGATCTTCGAAGAGCCCCGCTTTGAATCGTTCGATTGCAATAGCACCCATCACCGCATTATCTGTACAGAGCTCAAGCGGAGCGATGTGGAGTTTCAGGTCATTCTCCTCGCATCGTATTTGCAGTTGCTCGCGAAGAACACGGTTGGCGGCGACTCCCCCGCCGACACACAAATGGTCTAGCCCCGACGCTTGGACCGCCGCGATCGACTTTGCCACGAGACAATCGACAACGGCCTGCTCAAAGCTGGCGCTGAGATCGGCGATTTGTTGATCGTCGAGTTGGATTCCGGCGAGGTCGCTGCAGCCAGGGCCGCCAATTGCGTAGCGGACAGCGGTTTTGAGCCCACTAAAGCTGAAGTCGAGTCTCGGCTCATGGATGAAGCTTCTTGGGAATGAGTGGGCCTTGGGATTGCCGTTAAGTGCAGCTTTTGAAATCGCCGGGCCTCCTGGGTAGGGAAGTCCCAGCATACTGGCGACTTTGTCGAACGCCTCACCGGCGGCATCATCAATGGTTCCCCCGAGGTATTTTGCGTTTAACGGGTCATCGTACTGGTAGAGGTGAGTATGTCCCCCGCTGACGATCAGGCCAACACAGGGAAATACCGGCTGGGCGGAAGCCAATTGGCAGGCATAAACGTGGGCGTGAAGGTGGTTGATGGCAATCAGGGGTAAATTACTCGCGAGGCAGAGTGATTTGGCGGCAACCAGTCCAACCAAAAGCGAACCTGAAAGGCCGGGAGTATTCGCTACGGCGATCGCATCCAGGTCTTTTAAAGTCAGATCAGACTTTTCAAGAGTTTCATGAATTACCGGCAAAATCCGTTCAACGTGCGCGCGAGCGGCAATTTCCGGCACGACACCATTGAATTTCTCGTGGAGTTTTTCCTGTGAGGAAACGACGCTACCAAGGACTTTTAGGTCCCCGGTCACAATCGCGGCGGCGGTTTCGTCGCAGGTTGTCTCAATACACAAAATTTTCATGGCGTGATTTTTTCGATTGTCGAAACATTCTTTGATTTTGTGAGTTTAAGGTGATAGGGGCAATTTAACACCGGTTAGACGATCGGCGTTTTGTCTGGGTTCGATCGATATTCACGTGATATTTACCCGATAAACCGAATATTCGGTAGTCGGGGGTGAGTTCTTCGGACCGTATGGTGCGCCCCTCCTGTTTTCTTTCAAAACCGAAGCAATACTAGGTTTTGTACCTAAAACCGAACACATTACAAGCAGATCGTAAATCATGAAGAATTTCTTCTTTTTAGCCATCGCCTCGTCGATATTTGTCGCAAATTTCTCATCAGAGAGTTTGGCCGTCCAGGAGGCAACTCCTGCGAGCCAGAAAGCTGCTGATGCGACACCTGCTGATGCGACACCTGCTGTTGCGACACCTGCTGTTGCGACACCTGCTGTTGCGACACCTGCCGCCGAAAGTGCGACAGGGAAAGCGGCAACTGGTGCGACGAGCGCGGTTGTCAAAACCGAGGATCCGGTGACCGGCGTCGATAAAAAAGTCAGGTTCGTCTTCGAGGAAACTGATTGGGAAAGCGTTATCGAATGGTTTGCAGATCAAGCCGGTTATTCACTGCAGCCTGTTTTCTCCTATCCCGAGGGTGCTTTTACGATCAAGGACGAGACGGAATACACGGTTATTGAAGCACTCGATCAGTTAAATCACGCGTTGTTGCTCCTTGAGGAGCCTTATACTCTCATTCGCAATCGAGACATGCTTGTCCTTTGGAAGACGAAGGATACGAATTTCCCCGACGATTTGATTGAAGTCGTGGATGTTGAGGATTTAAACCAACGCGGGAAATTCGAGACCATTTACTGCGTATTTGATGTTGGGACGCTCGATGCACAACAGCTCTTCGATCAACTGCGTCCAATGATTAGCTCAGAGAACAAAGATTATTCCGCCGTATTCCCAGCGGCTAACCAAATCCGTATTCGCGAAACTGGCGGACGTCTCCG
This sequence comes from Mariniblastus sp., assembly GCA_028823415.1. Classification (GTDB taxonomy): domain Bacteria; phylum Planctomycetota; class Planctomycetia; order Pirellulales; family Pirellulaceae; genus Mariniblastus. The sequence goes on along the minus strand of JAPKBL010000031.1, from coordinate 5,202 downwards.
AGAGATCCGTGATTTAATGGAGGTTTCTCAAAACCGCATGAACGGTGGAGAACAAGCGATTTCGACTTACCGCTTGAAGCACGTAGATTCCGAGTCATTTCTTCTTCAAGCTCGGCCTTTGCTTCGTATGGACGCAGATCAAAACAATCGTGAATATGATGATGGAGACCTCGCTATTTCGGTCGATCCTTTTGGGGATCGGATGTTTATTAGCGGGACTGAAAAGTATCTCAAGAAGTTTGAAACGGTCGCAGCGCTGATCGATACTGCTCCCGAACCAATCGACGGAGACGGAGAATTTGAAGAGCCGTTCTTGGTAAGCTACTCGGTTCTCACTGACCCCAAGTTGGCGTTTAATGTTTTAGACACGATGCTTGAAGGTCAAGATGTAAAAATGGACCAAGACGAAGAGACGGGAACCATTACAGTGCTGACAGTCACTGAGATTCACACAAAAGTGAAAGATTATTTAGCGGCACTCTCTGAGGTGGACAGCGAAGATTTTGCGATTATTACGCTCAAAAAACGCGACCCAACTGAGGTGATCATCATCCTTCAAAATATGTTCCGCCAAACTTCGGAAGAGACCGCTACCGGGCCTGTAATGATGGCGCAGTCAGAATTGAATCAGATTATTGTCAGTGGAACTCCTCAAGAGGTTGCGAACGTCAAACGTATGGTTGAGAACCTCGACGAAAACGCAACGATTCCCGACACTGGGCCTCGGACAGGTCGAAGAATCATTGATATGTCTGAAAACGAGCAGGATTCGATATTGCCGATGATCGAAGATTTACTCCAAATGAACGGACGGTCAAACAAGATCGAGATCATTATGCCGGAGGATCGAAAAAACATTCGATCTCGCATCATCACACCGTCCGAGGATGACTTTCCATCGTTATTCGATTTGCCTGATGGCAGTGGCAGTTTCAAGCCAAGTCAACCAGAGGGGCGAGGTTATCGAGGGAGTCAGTGGACACCGGCCGTTAATGAATCTGTTTTCCTAATCTCATCTCTGCTAGGAATTTCCCAATCGGCGACTAGTTTGTTGGTTCCGTTTCAGGAAACAGAGCCAGCGGAAACCGATGAGGGTGTTAGTCGAAATCAGGATTACCGACCCGCCGTTCAACAAGATTCGGTTCCAGGGGCGCCCATTGAGGTCAAGTTCACCGAATTCGGGATGGTTTTAGACTCAAAAGATTTTGATGCGTTGGATGATTTGGAGGCTGAGATTTACAGCCGTCTAGGATCCGTTTCTGATGCTCAGGGCCCGCAGTTTTATCAGCTCGTTTTTCGAGGTGCTGATGAGATGTTGGGTTTCTTAGAAGAATATTACGGGCTTGTTGAAAGCGGCGGTGGTGGCGGAGGCGGTGCCGGCGGAATCATGGGCGGGATGATGAGTAACATGCTCGGCGGTGGTGGAGACTTGCTTGGTGGATTATTGGGCGGTGACCTAGGTGGGGGGGATGTCGGAGGGACTCTCGAGGGCGACGTTCAGTTTGGCGTCGATATGAAGTTCAACTGGCTCTGGGTACGTGGTGCCACGGGCAATGACATTGAAGAAATTACGAATCTAATCGACACCTTGGATCAGCCAGAGCCTCCTCGTAATCCTGAGTTAGTTGGAGAGTTTTACACGATTGATGTAATTCATCGTGATCCGACAGAACTCAAAAACATTATTGAAGAACAGCTTTCCGATTTACTTGATACCGGACAACAATCGCAGGGTGGCGGGCAGAACAAGGAAGCGGCTCAGATGATGAAAATGATGCAGCAACTCGCCGGTGGTGGTAAGGGCGGGAGAAGTGGTTCGGCTGACCTCGAAAAATCAAAGCCCAAAGGGAAGCTCGGCGTCGATACGGTAACAAGTAAGATCTTGGTAACTGGGACAAACGCTCTCTACGAGGAAGTACTCAAGCGAGTCGAACAACTCGATCAGGCAGATCTTAGCATTCCCAAAAAATTCGAAATCATTCCGGATGCTGGAGACTTGGCACTCCAGATACAGACATTGCGAGCGATGTTTGGGGACAAAATTGTTGAAATCGATTCAGATACTGGAGAAGCTGTCGACGGTTCCAAGGCGGCGCCTGCGAGTAGGCCAAGTTCGACTCCGGCAAGTTCATCATCTCAGGCAGACGCCCAGCGACAGGCATTTATGAAAGCGATACAGCAGCGAGCCCAGCAGTCAGGTGGCTCATCACGTGGTGGTGCTCCCACTTCCGGTGGTCGCGGCGGCGGTTCTGGACGTGGCGGACGATGAAATTTATTGCAAAAGAATAGGTTTTGCCAAAGCGTTTGCGTTGTAATTCCATCGTGATTTTGCAGGGCTAGTGGAGTTTTAAACAATTTTCTGGCTTTTTTTCCGATTCAATGCGTAAATAAAAACACAGTTTGAATCATCTAGTAGTGGGTCGGGACCAAGGTCGCTTGTGAACGTTAGTCAATGTTGCGATCGGTGGCATCTCGCCGATAATCGGTTTGGTCAGGGGAATTAAAATGGCTGATAGTTTCTGGTACATCAAAAATTGCAACTTGTTTTCTCAGTTGTCTGCGGCAGATATCTCTGAACTCGAATCCCAGTCGCGGATGCGAAAGTTAAAACGTGGCGAGGCAGTCTATCTTCCTCAAGACCAAGCCGATGGAGTGATTCTGGTCGCTCAAGGGCGAGTGAAGGTTTGTCATGCGACTCCCGATGGCAAGCAATCAATTCTTGGCTTTATTGACTCAGGTGAGATATTCGGTGAGTTGTCGCTGTTGGGTAGCGAGCGACGCGACGAGTATGTCGAAACGACCGAAAAAACGACGTTAGTTTTATTACCAAAACCTGCGTTGCGCGTCGTGATCCGGAAGTACCCGGAAATCGTTTTGGGGGTCACTAAGTTGATCGGATCTCGAAGGCAACGTGTTGAAAAGCGATTGCGTAACTTGTTATTCCGCTCCAATCGTGAACGCGTGATTCATCTTCTTCTTGAGCTATGCGAGAAGTATGGCCAGATGACAGACGACGGAATCACGTTGAATATCCGATTGTCTCATCAGGAAATGGCCTGTATCATCGGCAGCACGCGAGAAACCGTCACGGTGGTATTGGGTCAGCTTCAAAAAGAAAATTTTCTTCGGATCTCTCGACGCCGAGTCATTATTACGGATCTCGATCGGCTTGCCTCTGAGGTCAACGAACTTGCGCCGACGATGAATCTGCCGGTACTCGCGGCCACTCAGTACATCCCTCGCTTCAATTCTCAGTAAAGACGATTACATAAACCGCTGTTTTTTGATGAACATTTTGCTGGTTGTGGTTTGAATTACAATCTCGCAATCAAATTATGGTCAAACTACTGTCTTGAGTTTTGAGAAAGTGGTTTTTTATGTTCAGATATGCTGATGAATAAACGAGAGTCCAAAAGCGACAACTGGGATCCCTGCCATCCTGGTACAATTTTTAATACCGCGGAAACCAGTAATGCCAATCGAGGCGTGATCGTTGGCGCTGTATTGGGTGCGGGATTAACCTTAGGCGTGATCGTTGCGACGGTGGCTGTCTTTTTTGTCCAGTCGGACGCCCAGTCGCATCAATCGGCGACCTCTATTTCTGACAAGATGAGTGGAATGAATTGCGTCTCGGTCAATGCAGAATTGGTTGCGTTTGTGAATGGTGCGATCTCAAATTCAGGACATAAAAAGAAGATTGCGGTTCATATTTTGAATTGCCCGGAATGCCGCAAGCGGTATAAAACCCTTTGCTGCAGTGGAAGCGACGTGTGTCCGACGCGACCTCATAATGCCACGCTAAAACCGAGGCTCGTGCAGTCCCCCAATCCGTAGTTGGAACGCGTGTTGATCTCTCTATGAAAAATCGGCTGAGGTAGTTCCTTTTGCTGAATCAAGACCGCTCTTGCTCGGTCTCCCAGTTACTGAGGCGATAACACGGCGTCCAAGATCATCGTGAAACTTGTTGCATCGCGAGTCTTAATTTTTCAAGAGCACCTGCGGTAGATTCAACATTTGCGACGCCTCTGAGTTTGCAAAGTAATTGTTCCTTGTCCTTGGCCTTCAACACAATAGTGCCGGACCCCGTAATTTGCTGGATGAGATTTTGAGAATAGAGTATCTCATCCAACGCGCGAAAACTTGTTTGCAGTATGCCTGTCTTCAACAAGCCTTTGCGAGAATAAATATATTCAGAATCATATTCAAATGGATTCAACCGGATTGAGATGATAAATGCGAGACTGAGGTACAAACAAAAAAGAAGGAATAGGACTCCAAAACAAACCCACACCGAAGGGTTGGTGTACAGACTGTCGATGGTGAGAAACGCGGTTGCCATGGTAGCGAAAATCAATCCGATTGCGGCGAGTGGCCCAAGCAGACTCGCGAGGGCGAATTTTACCGGATGTCGTATCTCTGAAGCCATTGGGGGCCTTTGCTGGCTCTGGTAGTCAATATAGGTTTGGCGAAATGCCCATTAGATTGAGGGCGGGTTCGGTTTTTTGGAAGTTCTTTTACGGCTCAATTGTATAGATTAATTTCAAATTTGGGGAATTAAAGGTGCATTGTTTATTAACAGAACCATTTGAGGTATATTGAATAGATACTCTTCAGGGGTATATCTGCGATACTTTTTGACACCTAACTCATTTTTGGTCTTAAATGAAGTGCCCCTACTGCCAAATTGACAATGACAAAGTGATCGATTCCCGCTCGGGGGAGGACGGTTTCGTGATTCGCCGGCGCCGCATGTGCGTCAGTTGCGAAAAGAGATTTACGACCTACGAACGCGTTGCAGAGTTGGAAATTCGGGTGGTTAAGAAAGACGGTTCGCGTGAGCCCTTCAGGCCCGAAAAAATCCGACAAGGCCTCGAACGTGCCTGTTGGAAGCGGCCGATTCCAACTGATCGCGTGGAGCAAGTCATCACCGAGATCATTCAGGGTGTTTACATGAATGGCAAATCTGAACTCGAGAGCCGGATTATTGGCGAGATGGTCATGGAGAAACTGATCGAGCTCGATGATGTTGCGTACATTCGTTTTGGATCTGTCTACCGACAATTTCGTGATATTCATGACTTCCTAGAGGAAGTGCGGCCTATTTTCGACAAGCATCAATTACATGTCGACAGCGACGTTTAGCCCAGTTGCTTAACGTTGAGAGGTTCAATTAACGTTGAGAGGTTCAATTAACGTTGAGAG
>JAPKBL010000236.1 GCA_028823415.1 Mariniblastus sp. | reverse complement strand
CGGTTCCGTCGAGGTAAAGCCGTCGGAGGTTCTCCAGACCTGCCAGAGGAGATAGATCACTCACAGGAGCTCTATCAAAACTAAGACATTCAAGCTTCTTCAGCTCTGCCAGAGGAGATAGATCACTCACCTGCGTATAACCTAGGTCAAAAAAACGTACGCTTTTTCCGAACAAAGTCTCTTTGGTCTTTTTCCACCAGTTTGTTTCAAGACCACTGCTGAGAAAGCCGTCAAAATCTACCGAACCACCCATCTTTTCCACCCACGCAATCGCCACCTTTTCCCTTCGTCGCTGATCCAATTCCCAACCAACCCAGCCGAATGCTCCGGAGGCGAGCGTGACCAAAACGAGCAAAGTCCGCAAACGCAGTTGGAACCAACGGCGTTTACGTTTGGGTAGTTGCTTTTCTTCTGACGACATTTCCATCCAATTGACCTTAGGGTTTCATAACGATGAATTAGTTCTTTAAATCATACGTAATCGGCGGATTCATAAGCCATATCTTCTTGCATTAGCGCTCGAGTTGCAAACCCGCCGATATTGGGAAGGCTCGGTAAGTTTCTTTTGGTATAGAAACCAAGCAATATTTTCAAAGCGATTCCCTTACCCATCCTCACACCCATTTTTCATCTCGCGCAACAGAGGGCTAACTTATGGAACCTATGCGAGGGCACGGGGGGGCGTGGTTAGGATTCTGGGGTGGGTGACTAAATCGAGCACCTCATCTCAATTTAGCGGCACTGTCGGTGGCCAGATCGAGCTAACCAAATGGTCATCAAGTCTATGTATTGGTTCATGCGTGTGGGCTAGGCATGGACGGTGACGCTCCTCTAGTCCGCCTGGGCGTTGCGTTGACCTATTCACAACCCTGTTTCGCGACGGTCTCAGCAAGTTCAATCAGCCGTTGCCTGTTAGTCGATCCATCGCTGGGTGACAACCTACGCGTTGCCGTCCGTGCAATCGGGTGGTGCCCTGGAGCTCAACGGGGGGTTTAGCGTTTTGGTCGTTGCTCTTCGACAGCGTCTCGATTGTGCGAGGCAGCGCCAAAGGGCTCGCTTGAAATCTCGACAAGTCGCCTCCGTTCAAGGTGAGACGACGTGCACCAGAATGAGACTAACTCTGCGAATAAGGGATCGACTGCTGCCAAATCTGCACCACTGGAAATCCATTCTTCCCATTTCTTCGACGAATCAAGTGGTTGTGCTTTTCCTACCGGGGGAGCTTGTTTCTTTTCTACGGAAAAAACCGCCAAACCAGTTAACGCCCGACACCGAGAAATCGGTCGTCGGGCGTTTTGCGTCGGGCGTTTTGCGTTTTGCGTTTTAGGCCTTTGTTTCGAGGGTTTGCGGTCGAATGGTCACGTTCGCAAATATCTCTGTTTCGAGAGAGAATCACCGGGGTCCGAAAGGAACCCTTATGTTCCCTGCCGGACTCCGGAATTCTCCGCCAAAACTCTCTGAGTCTCTGGTTAACAGACCCCAATAGTTAACAACCCGTTCCCTCTCGGAGTGCGAGAGAGACGCATCCCATTATCGGATGCTGAGTCCTAAAAATCGGTCCATTCTTGAAGGCTGCAGAAAAGGGTTGAGTAAATGAGAATCTTGGCCCATGAAAAAAACTCAACCTGCTTAGATGAGCAGACTAGGTTGTTAGCGGCGGAAGGCTGGGCCTATTGGTGGTTCGACCGCGTCAAGAAAAGCTGCTTCCGCTTCATAGACCGCAATCAAGTCTGGTTCGATATCGGCGGTCGCTGGAGTGTTCGTCCTGCGCAATGCAATCGGTGGACAACGTCAGCGCGGCTGTAAATATGGTCTTGAATATCATATCGTTTTCTCCCAAACAACCTATTCCTCGATTTTGAATGAGTCAAAAAATTCGGTTCCTGTTTTTGGCTTCAGCGGAAAACTCTTAAACCCGCCAACTGTTAGGATATAAAGCCTCTGCCGCTCCACGATCAGATAACGGGACACCATGAAAATCCCGTGCTGTTTTGTCGTTGCTTGAATCGAAGGGCTACCTGCAAGCGTTGACATTTCCCATTTCTTTAGGCCAACCAATGTTTTGGTCGGTGCGAGAATTTCCTCCATTTCGGATTTACTGAGTACGTTGGGGTGGTCAAGGTAGCTGATTTGGTACGTCAGTCCATTCAACTTGACACACCGATGGTGCATTGTTGATTCCGAATCGGGATTAGAATCGTAGTCCTCGGCAGCGCCAGCGTTGGGTGGGAAACGGATGGTGAATTTTGAATCATCGAACTCAGCAGGTGGGGGCCAGCATGCCCACGTCACCGCTGAAACTGCACCGACGAGGACCACCAAAATTAGAATTAGTTTCTTCATTTGTTTCTCTTGCGTGTAGAATTTCGAACTACTTTTGTCTCTTCTGTTGGCACCGGCCACGGACATCCTCGCACTGTTCAAGTTGCTTTTTAACTAGCGAACCTGATATCCGTGTCCTGTCGCTCCAACCAACGATTTCCGGTGGCGGTTGATTTGGTTCGTCAATTGGGACATCACAATCGTCCGGGTTCTTCATCATTTCGTTTGTGCTGTTGGAAAATGATTGGCAAGTAGTTGACCCCAAGTCAACAAACAACTTGAATTGCATCGTTGCTGGGTGACGAAAGATAACACGCACCAAATCCTTGCGTCAAAAAACCTTGGTTTTTTTGTACTGCCTACCAAAACCGAGGATACAACGCCTA
>JAPKBL010000139.1 GCA_028823415.1 Mariniblastus sp. | reverse complement strand
CGGGGCTTACCGGTCGGGGCTTACCCGATTCTGAGATTCGACTCGATCCGTCGAATGACTTCCTTGGCGGGATAAACCGAGTGGGCAAGTGAAATCCCATGGTCAGTTTCGAGCCATTGGGCGACTTTGCGTTCGGCAGCGATCGCTGTGCTGTGACTACGGCCACCAAAATATTCGCCAATTTCCGAAAAAGCTGAGCCTGTATATTGGCGAGAGAGGTACATCGCTAACATCCGAGCCGAACTAATTCGTTTTTGACGACTGGATGATTTGAGTTCTTTCGAGTTGATGCCGCAAAAATCACAGACGGCCTGTTCGATCGTCACCATTGAAGTGCAGTTAGGGCCGGTTAGCGAGAATAAGTCGCAAAGCACTTGTTGTGCGACTTCCGGAATCATGGGGGTTCGCGTCGCAATGGTATAGGCATGCAACCGATTAATGGCGCCTGAAAGTCGCCGGACATCCCGCGTCAGTTGCTCACAAATTAAGTTAATTACGTTTGCTGGTAAATTCATTTTTCGTTCGGCACACATTCGTCGCGTGATTTTGACACGCCCCTCAAAATCAGGGTACTGAAGTGGACACGTCAATCCACCCGTCAGCCTGGCACTGATGTCATTGCCGAGGTGCCCAAGTTCAATCGGTGGCCGGTCAGATGACACAATGATTTGTTTACCAGAACGGATTAAATTATCGATCGTGTGTTGGAATTCGCCCAACGTTGCCCGTTTCCCGGCCAGGAACTGAATATCATCAATGGCGAGCAAGTCGAGATCGCGATATTTCCTGCGAAACATTGGAAGCCCTGTTCCGCCACGCAGTGAACTGACAAACTCACTCGTGAACTGTTCCGCAGAGAGATAAACGCAGCGTTTTAATCGAAGTCGGCGGCGGAAGTCATTGGTAATGGACTCCAGTAAGTGTGATTTGCCACTGCCGGTTGGGCCAAATACAAAAAAGGGAGCAAACTGTCCGGGTTCCCGAAAGAGTTGATCGACCCCGGCTTCGATTAGACGATTGTCTGGCCCAAAGGAAAATGAATTTAAACCCCGTGGTGCCTTTCGAATGGAGGTGGGCAAGTTGGACTGTTGCGTACCATCGGATGCAAGCGGTTGCGCTGGATCTGAATTTTCAGAGGGTTGTGGTGCGTCGGTTGCTGTGGGCGAACCGAGCGATGCGACGGGCTCACTCAGCTGATATTCAATTTCGAAATGCGGACCGCAAACATGGTTCACGATATCGCGAACGTCGTTAGCTAACGTTCCTTTAATTCGTTGCAAAGAAAAACTGTTCTCTGCGCTAACAATCACGCGCGGCGATGTATTCGCCGAGGGGGTTGAGCATACTGAAAAACTTTGATCTTTGGAGAACCAGAGGTCGAAACGATCATTGCCAATTCTTGCTGCCAGATGGGTAGCAATCGTGCTGGCGAGGTCCGGGGTTTCCGAACGATTGTTAATGATCGAATCCTGAGACGACAAAGTCACATCCTGACACATTATCGGCCCGCTCTAAGTTGCAATGCCCTAACTAGGATATCCGGCGGTTTTTGCCAGAGTTGTTATCCCACATAAGCAGTCAACGAAGACCGTCCATTGTTTTATAATTTCAATCCACATCTTGTGAACTGACAAATAATCTCAAACTGAGGATTTGCGATTCTAAGACCGCTAGCACAACTGTCAAACCGTTAGTTCGAAATAAATTTGAAGTTCACCTTTATTGCGGAAACAAGCGCGGAGTTTTCAAAATACACGGTAAATTCTCGCGCCAAATTCCAACCGTGCCGAGACTCAATTAGGTGGATAAAATGTCAAGCGATTGTCGATCAAAGAAAACTCCCCTTTCCTCGACAGTCAATCATGGTTTCCTCCACTTAAACGAGGAGGATTGGGCGAATTTTGACTGGTGAGGCAACTGGCTAGTATAGCAGAAAAGCGTAAGGCATTATCGAAGTAGTTACCTCTTCGTTTGCGAAGGAGTCGACTAGCGATTTGCCTGAGAACCGGCGATTAATGACTGGAATTCTTGGCTTAGGCCGGTGTTTCCGCGGGGATTATTTATTTCCATCACCACGGCGACTTGTTGGATTTGATTTTCACGGTAGATGACGGTCGGATATTGCATCAGAATCCCGCCAGTTTGGTTTCTTCCGTTTTCGGTCAAGTAAAATCCAGCCCAGTGGGTTGGCTGAGGGCGAAAACCGTAGAATTTTGTCAAAAACTCGGTGAGTTTAACACCGTCTCCTGCCCAGCCTCGAAAGGTGATTCGTTGGGGGCGGTGGTTTTGATCGAAATAGTAGGTTAACGAACCATGGAGGTCCCATGAGTTCGTACCGGTTACCAAGGCAACGCGTAAGCCGTGCAGTCCAACGGCTTCGGCGTTGGTCGAGATTCGATTCCATCGATCTCTTACCCAGCTCTCGCTGATGTCGAATCGAAATACTTCTTCAAAATTGAAAACTGGCATAAACTCCAGTGGCGCTGCATCATAATCGGGACCTTGGGCAGTCCCAGGGTAAATGAGTGTTCCGGTTGAACCATAATCAACAACGGTCCGGCCGATCTGATTGGCGGCAACCCCTGAATTGGAAACGGTTGCCCTCGGTAAATAGCTCGGTGGCGAATTTAGCCCGGGACGGTTGATCGACGGTGCCGATGCGGTTGCTGGGTTTCCGAGTGGCTCGATCCCTTGATACGCCGGATTACCGATCGGCGCGGTCTGCGAGTTACTTGGATCCATGGCTAGAAATGAACGGCTATTGACGCCATCGGTTCTCTGAAGCGTTGGCGGCCGACTCCCTGCGGCGTAAAACTCGGCGTCCGGCGCGAGTTCATTCACTGCGTTGACTGGATCGGCCTTATCTTGTTGGTTCAAAATAACGGGCGCCGCAATGGCGCACGCGATTAAACTTGGAACGAGGATAGAGCGAATGAACATCTGGATCTCTTTCAATGGATTTTACCATTGTCAAAGATCGACGATTGGTCGCTTTTTTCTTTGGTTTACTGCCGGACGTTGCAATGATCAGTAAAATAGATCGCACCGTCGTGAGCATTGCAGTTAATTTAGTTGAAATAATGAGAACCGCAAACATTGGCTAATTCCTACAAACGATCTCACTACCGGTCGTTTGGTTGGGCTGCACTGTTTACGATCGAAAATGCTGGGGAAGTCGAGTTACCCAAAATGATCTTTGATCCACTTGGAATCGACCCCCATCACCGCGGCGGCGTATTCGGATTTGGTCTTATAGTCACTGGGTTTCACATCGCAGCGGTATCGAAGTAGCAGGATTTGCGATTCGGCCTGCTCGGGGCTAAGTTTTCGACGAACTTGTTTTAAGTAGATCCCAAAATCAGGATCCTCAATTGCATCGAACAACGAAGGATAGTTTCGCAGCATATGCCCTTGGTTATTTTGCAGGATGAGCTGTCGGCAAAATTCGGCGAGCGGCTTCATTTTTAGGGCGGCTGCACAAGTCGCAGCCATCACCAAAGCTCGGTCACGATCGGACATCTGTAAACGGGCTTTGAATGCTTGAGCGACGCGGAGATAAATGATGAGCTCGTTAAAGGGGGCCATGGCAGTTAAACTTTTTGGATAAGATCGCGAGATGAGAGGAATGCCGTGAGGATACTGGATCGGCGGGCAATCCTCCTACGGTACCATGTTTTATAATAATCTTGAAAACATTCGAGATCAGGATTGAATCGAGATGGAAACGAAAATTAATGTCAATTAATATCAAACCATGAATTTAGAAACTCGCGACGATTTTTTATGGCTTATGTCGGAAGAGGCAACGCCTATCCTAAAACAGGTAGAGGGTGCCTTTACGGAGCGTGTCAATGTGGTTCGAATTGCAAAATCCTTGCGTAAACTGACTACCCCCACCCGTGGGGCACTTGTGATGGAGCAGGCTCAGTTACGCAAGAAAGCGGGACAGAAGTTTACGCGGGCCAGTCGGATGTTTTTCACCCGGCGTGGCCTGGAGCAGGCTTCCGGGCAGCGACTTGCAGAATACAAGGCTTCAAGGTTTAAGTCGTTAGAAAATGTAGCCGATGTCTGCTGCGGAATCGGCGGAGACCTGCTCTCGCTGGCCCGCCGTAATAAATTGGATGATGCCAAAGCCTTGTCAGTCACGACCGTCGGGGTCGAAATTGATGAATTGACTAGTTTGTTTGCGCGAAAGAACCTTGATGCGTACGCTCTCGATCGGGAGTTCGTGGATGTTCGCCAAATTGATTTTGCGGAATTCGATCTTTCTAAATTAGATGGAATTCATGTCGATCCAGACCGGCGGGTTCAGGAACGCACTGTTCACGGCAGTCGGTTTGTGCCTAGTTTACCAGACGTATTTCAGCGGCTTGGCTCGGACTGTTCCGCGGCGATCAAGGTTGCTCCTGCGACGCCGTATGCTGGGTATTTTCCAACGGGTGTTCAACGGGAATGGATTGGAGACGATCGTGAGTGCAAACAACAGATTCTTTGGGTTGGGCCTGCAACGGAAAAACCGGGACACCGTACCGCGACGCATATCGGTAAGAAGGGTGAAATCAGCCAGATCTCTGTCGTTGAGAATGAGGCGCGTCCGGGCGTCGTCATCGGCAGTCAAATCCTGCGTTATCTTTATGAACCCCATGCGATTGTTCTCGCAGCACAGCTCAATAATGTCATGGGGGATCGCTATGGTTTAAAACGATTTTCGGCGGATGTTGTTTATCTGACAGGCGACGAAGATATTGAAGATCCGCTGCTTACTCAATTTGAGGTGCTGGCCGTCTTGCCCATCAGCCTGCGCAAGACTCAGGTCTTTTTGAATCGTCTCGAAGTTGGAGAGATTGAAGTCAAGAAGCGTGGCATTGACGACGTGACCGTCTCTCAATTTAAGCGACTGAAGTTGGCCGGTAATCAACGAGCGACCGTTCTGTTAACCAGACTTGGCCGAAGTCGTATCGCCGTGATCGCTAAACGAAGGGATAATCAACTCGCCAACCCCGACCCGCCTTCGGATTTGCTGATTGTGGACGAACCGGATGCCTGATCAAGTTGGAGCTAGATCGTTGATTCAACTTTGAAAACGGGCTTACATTGCGACGCTTCATCAAACATCCAATCGGTGGGGCGGATGGGGGGCGGGATCTCTGGATGGGAAATGAAATTAAGAGAAGCGTGATGGTCGGCGGAAATTGTGCCGATGGATGCCGGTAATCCCAGCGCCCTACTCCCATTGATGGTTGCCATTTCGAGAATCGTATCGGGGGAAAGATTGGGGAAAGACGAGGCTACTTCCTGAGCTTCTTTAAATAAATTGAGGTCAGGGTTGGATGCGCGTGAGTCAGTTCCAAGGCAAATATTTAGCTTTCGGTCAAGCATTTTTTGGAGTGGGTACTCTGCATGCTTAAAAAAACGATGAGTCCGCGGGCAAAAGGCAATCGACATCTTTTCGGGATGAGACGCGATTAAATCCAGCTCTTGTTCGTTAAGGTAATTGCCGTGCACGACTAACGCATGTTTGGCCTCTGCGAGCCGTTTGAGGATAGAGAGGATGTTCATCTCCCCTGTGTAATCGGCGGGATTCCAGCTGCCAAATTCTTTCAAGAGATCGACAAAGTCTCCACTTGCACTTTCCAATAAATCTCGTTCTTCGACGGTCTCGGCCACATGCATCGCGACTGGCGTCGCTGCCGACCGTGAAATCGTTTGGATCTGGTTGAAAAGCAAGTCAGAAACTGAGTAGGGCGCGTGCGGGCTCGCTCCTCGTTTAAACGTTTGATGGCTGGGCTGATTTTGACTCAGAAAGGAAGTGAGTTCGGATTCCTGATGGGGGTAATGCGCTTGGTCACGGCCGAGTTGTTCGAGGAAACAACGAGTAACGATCGGAGCCTTCAATCGCGTGTAGTCGTTAATGTCGAACGGAGCTGTGGCGATTTCGCCGATGGCCCGCGTGCCTGCTTGGATCGATTCCTGTAACCCACTTTCGATCGCGTGTGATTTGCTGGAAGCCGAATCCGTGTTGGATTCTTGACTATTGGCTTGGAATCTTCGCTGCACAATCTTGCGGATCCAATCGGTGAATTTGATTCCGGGAAAACCAAGTGGTTTCTCAATGTCACTGAATTCCAGATGCGTGTGTGCGTTAACCCATCCTGGGACAATGAGCCCGTCCCCGAGATCAACGATTTCGAAATCATTGACGAGGAAGTCCCTTTTAATTTTTTGAAAATCGCCAACAGCCAGAACGGTTGTGCCTGCAACGACAACTGCTCCATTTTCATTGGGTTCACCGCGCATTGAAAACACCCAAGGCGCGCGGTAGATTTTTCGGGATGTTTGGTTTTGCTGAGAAATGGTGATGTCTACAAGGCTCGGATAATGTTGCCGGAGGGCTTATTCATTCGATTTGAAATTCGATTTCTCGAACTTCAGCTTAGTTTGGGTACCGAGCCGTAGGCTGCGCTGCGATTGGATGGTTTCATATCCAACTGGAGGAACCAGACAATTAGCATCACGCCCACGACCGACATCAAGATAGCGGGAAATGTTGCATATTGGTAGTTCTGGCCGTCGGTGCTGTAGAGATACTGGCGAAGAACTGGAGATTGTTCTACGACGGTACGATTGGCTTGGGACAGGAGGACAGCAAGGCTGTTGTGGGTCAGATGGAACAGTATGCAGGGCAGGATGCTCTTGGTTTGAACTGCAATTAATCCAAGAATCATTCCCACGACAAAGGTGATTATCGTTTGCTGGATTATCCCATGGGCGAGTCCGAACATCAGGCTCGTTAGCAGGATCGGCTGCCATTTTCCTTTCAAGGATTGGAAGCCTGAAAGAATGAATCCTCGAAACGCAATTTCTTCGAAGACCGCTGGCGCTAGGGCAAATACCAAGAGTATCGCCCACAACCCTGGTGCCGACCCTAGTATTTTCGAAACCGCTTCCTGCAACATCAAAATGTCGCCATTGGGGGGGTAAATGTGCATGATGAAACCCGTCAGCCAAGTGAAGGCTGGGTTCAAGAAAATGGCGCACAGCACTGCTGCAGCGGCCATGGTGATTTTGCAACCGTTCAGCCGCAGCGACTTTCTGGGGTTGCGTGTGAGAAACAGAGCCATCATCACCGATGGAATGAAAATTGTGGCAACTAAAATGATGACGGTCTGGAATGCAAACTGACTAAAGTTTTGAGGGGCTGTTACGGCAAATCCAACGAAAAATTTTGCAACTAAAATCACCACGCCGCATAAGATTGCGCTTCCCAGCGATGGAAGGGACCGGCGTTCGCGCATGATATGTTTCAGCCATGCCCCGATTCCAAATCGTTCAGAAGCCTGAAACAAAACCGTTTCGCTGTTGAATTGGTGGATCACCCACCGAACGGCCAGCCAACAACAGCCCAAGTTAATTGCGCAAACGGGAGCTGCGAATTTAAGGCAGTCCGAGTAGTTCGCTTCAATAAGGCCCCTTAGCAGTAGCATTAAACCGCTGACGGGAATCAAGCTTGTTCCAAAGTCCAACTCGGCGGTCGGCAGCATCGGGATCATCATCAGCGGCATCGAGATCATTAACAGAGGAACCAGGTAGTACTGGCCTTCTTTGCTGCTTCTCGCGAATGCTGCCGCGGCGAGGGCGACTGCACTGAAGAGTGCAGAAATGGGAATCAATGCTAACAATAGCCAGCCAATACTGGTGAGCGGTGGAATCCCAATGGGAAGGGCGTTGCCGGCACCCATGCCGTTCCCAAGTTTGGTTAACACAAAAATACCTGTGACCCCCATACTCAGGAGGTTTAAGAAAGACGTTGCCATGCTGAAGGTCATGACGGTTAGCAGTTTTCCCAAAGCAATTTCAGAGCGAGCCGCGGGGCTGCTCAAGAGAGTTTCAAACGTGCCTCTTTCTTTCTCACCGGCACACAGGTCAATGGCAGGATAAAAAGCTCCCGTCAACGCCCAGATCATGATGATGAAGGGAAGGATCTTTGACCAGGCTGCAGCCTGCTTGCCTGTTTTATTGGCAACATCACCGGTTGTGAAAACGATTCCCCGAATCATCGATGCTGAGATATCGTTGGCAACCAAGGTCTCTTTCGAGAATTCTTTGGACCATTGATTGAGGATTTGATTAACTCGTTCGCTGGCGATTCTTGATTTATCAATTGCCGAATCAGCGAGTACAAAGACTTGCGTGGCCGGCGGTGAGATCGAACTGCCAGTCACGGTTTCTTCTAAAGCGTCCGGGCCTTCCGGGATTTGTATTTTATTTGGGATGAAAATGGCCAGATCCATTTTGCGTTTTTGCATTTCCTGACGGAGGATTTCTTCGACACTGGAGCTGTCGCCTGGAGAGCTGGTGGCTGATTGAATCAGGGCTTCAAAGTGGCCATTGCCGGCTTCCGAACCGATTAATTCGATTAACTTGCTCTCCGCCGATCCGAATGTTGGATTGAATTTCCCGCCAACAATCAGAGGTGGGCTAGCCGGAAGTTTTTCTTCACCGACGATCCAAACTCTCGATGGCGATTCTCGCATGAACTGTGCGACTTGCATCATTGCCATTCCCATCAATGGGTATAGCAACATTGGCATTATCGCAACGGTAAACAACGTTCGGCGATCTCGAAGTTGATCGCGAAGTTCTCGACGAAAGATGAGCTTGATTGTGGACCAGTTCATTATGGCTGTTCTTAATTTGCCAAAGGTAAGGTGAGGTTGTGGGTGACCACGGCGGCGCTTTTTTCGGCTTGAAGCTGGGCTTCAGATCGGGAGATCAGTTGGTAAAACAGCTCTTCCATGTCGTTTTCTTGGTGTTTTTCTGCAAGGTGTGCCGGCGTTCCCTCGGCAAGAATGACGCCGCGATTCATGATGGCAACACGATCGCAAAGCCGTTTAACTTCGCTCATGATGTGCGAAGAAAAGACAATGCACTTACCCTGGTCTCTCAGTTGTTCCACCGTTTTAAGCACTTCTCTGGCGACTAAAATGTCGAGACCGGAGGTGGCTTCGTCAAAAATTAGAACCGGCGGATTGTGAATCATTGCTCTGACGATGGAAACTTTTTGCTTCATGCCAGTCGACATTTTGCTGCAGAGCACATCGCGGATTTCGTTCATTTGAAACCGGTCGAATAGAGCATTCATTTTTGTATGCAGGCGATCCAACGGCATGCCGTACAATTGTCCAAAGTACTGGACGAGTTCCCATGAGGTCATTCGGTCATAGATCGCCGTATTGCACGAAACAAATCCAATTTGGCGTCTTACTTGTTCCGGTTGTTCATTAACGTTGAATCCATTGACAACGGCGGATCCGTGCGTTGGTTTTAAGACCGTGCTGAGAATCCGTAGGGCGGTGGTTTTGCCGGCTCCGTTAGGCCCGAGCAGGCCGTAAATTTGCCCCGGCATTGCGTCAAAACTGATCCCTGCGAGAGCTTTAAACTGGCCCGATTGGATGTCGTTGTAGGTTTTCGTAAGTTTTCTAACGTGAATCATCGTCTTTTAACGGATGGAAGTTGGCAGATGTTGAGCCGTACCTAGGAATCCGGATCGGGAAATCTGCAGGGTTGAGCCGTGGTAAAACGCTCCAAAGGTATATCAGGACGGGAGAGCGTAGCTCATAAATCTAGGGTGCGTCTTCAATTCAATCGGGTATTCGGGGTTGTGAGGATTGGTGGGGTTTTTTTTGCAGTGTTTTTTGATTCGCTAACTCAACTGAGCCAGTTTGCTGTCGATGATTTATTGCATCAGGTCAGATTACGGAATGAACATGCAGACGCAACCAGGTTCAAGCAGCGGCGAAATCAATTTTCAGACAGGGGGCATCGCGCACTCTGGTGTCTCGGAATCTACCAGTAGTAATGACTTTGTGCCTCGACAACCGAGTAGTCTCGTGGAAGCTGGGCTTCATCGTAATGACCTGTTTCCGCTTGTCTTGAAATACTTATTCCTCCACGGCAACCAATCTGGCGGACGAATTGCCAGTCAAATAAGGGTCCCCTACGGGCTGATCATACCCGTGCTCGAATCGTTGAAGTCCGATATGCTCATCGGGCATAAAAGGTCTTCGGGAGTCGCTGATTATGAGTACGAGCTCTCACCTAAAGGGATCGAACAGGCTCGGATTCATTTATCGCGAAGCACCTATTGTGGTTCTGCCCCGGTCACTTTGGTGGAATACCGGAAATCGATTTTGAGACAATCGGTGAAGAACCTAAAACCGACTTTTGAAGCGGTGGCTAAGGCCTTGAGCGATCTTGAGGTAACGGATCTTCAAATCAGTCAGCTCGGGCAGGCGATCAACTCGGGTAAGAGCATGTTCCTCTTTGGGGCGCCTGGGAATGGGAAGACCAGTATCGCCACCCGCGCGATTCGAGCATTGAGCGAGTATATCTGGATCCCAAGGTCGTTGACGGTCGGTGGAGAGGTAATTCGAGTATTTGATCCGAGTGTTCATGTCGCCGTCCCGCTTCCCAAGACCTCCGGCGTACTAGTGGAACAAGGAGTCGATCAAAGGTGGGTAAGGATCAATCGTCCGACCATCATCGTCGGCGGCGAGCTGGAAATGAAACACTTGGAAGCTACCCTGAGCACGGTAACTGGAATCATTGAAGCACCCATTCATGTCAAGAGTAACTGTGGTTGTCTTGTGGTCGATGATTTTGGAAGACAGCAAATTTCGACTCGGGAATTGCTCAACCGCTGGATTGTTCCGATGGAGTCTGGGAGTGATTATGTAAATTTGCCTTCGGGTCGGCAAATTTCGTTACCCTTTGAGCAGTTGTTGATCTTTTCAACCAATCTCGAGCCGACTTCTTTGTGCGATGAGGCGTTCTTGCGCCGGATCCCTTATAAAGTCGAAGTCTTTGACCCAACGGAAGTGCAGTTTCGCAATTTGTTTAAACGTGAAATGTCGCGAATGAACTTTCAAGTGGAGTTTGGGGTGCTCGACCACTTGATTGAGTATCATTACAAACGCGTTGGTCGCTCGTTTCGATTTTGTCACGTGCTAGATCTTCTCAACCAATGCCGGGACTTCTGCGAATTTCATCGGAAACCGAATTTGTTCTCGAAAGATATTTGTGAGCTTGCCGTTCTCAATTACTTTTCGGGAATGGGCGGCCACCTCGGCGGTTAAGCAGGTCCCACGGAGTGTTTTTCACTTTCGCACAGAAGGATGCTTGCCTGACTTCTGTCTCGAAATTCAGCTGTCTCGAAATTCAGCTGTCTCGAAATTCAGCTGTCTCGAAATTCAG
>JAPKBL010000138.1 GCA_028823415.1 Mariniblastus sp. | reverse complement strand
TGGCGGACAAATCCCTGGAGGTGGACGATATTTGTGAAACGCTGAAAATCTCGCGGTCCACGCTGTATCGTTACGCGAATCTGTAAAATTGGCTCCGGCGGGCAATGTCAGAATCCGGTCCTTTGATGAACGACTAAAGAAACAGTTGAGTTTCTGAGTGGTGGGATTAGTTGTTTTCGTTACTGCCACCACGCTACCTCGATTTAAACAGTTCATCAACTTCCTTCAGGAACGACAAACATTCTTTGTCATCTTTGAATGAGTCAAGTTTCATGGCTAGATTGAGTTGTTCGCGGTAGTCGTTGGCTTTTTCGAAGTTGCCAAGTTTGAAATGGCTCATGGCTAGGATGTCGAGATCACCGGCGTGTGCCCCCGGAAGTTTCGTTTCATCACCCTGATTGATCCGCGGCAACTTGGCACTCGCCAGCGGCTTCTGGGCGGGTGCGGTTTTTTTGGACGACGGTTTTTTCGTACGGGGTTTAAGCGGCGCGGGCACCGGCGGCGTGGTCGGCCGTGGATCGATCGCATCGAAGAACCGCATGTTCTTCCCTACACGGTCGTAGTCGCCTAGGTCCTCCCGCATCGCCTCTGCCAATCCGAGCAACCGTTTTACCACCCGTGGGTTCGCCTCGGCAACGTTGGTCGTTTCGCCGATGTCTTTTTCAAGATCGACTAGAAATGGCGAGTCGAACCCGATGCGGTCCGCCGCGGCGATGTGGGTATTGTTGCTGAACGGCGCGGCGCCGACCGGCTTCGCGTCGCGCGGCAGATGCAGCTTCCACTTGCCTTGACGCACCGCCTGCAGATGCACACGCAGGTAGTAATAAAACGCCTTGTCCGGGTCGGCCATATCGAACTCGCCGTGGAAAAGATGCGTGATGTCCTGCCCGTCGATCACACGATCCTTTGGCGTCTCGGCACCGGCAAGCGCGGCGAACGTCGGCAAGATATCCAGCGTGCTGGCCAGCCTGTCGCAAGTCTTACCCTCGGGCACGCGATCCGGCCCCCACAATATCGTCGGCACACGCTGTCCGCCCTCGAAAGTCGACACCTTGCCGCTGCGCAGAGGGCCCGCCGATCCACCGTGGTCACCGGGCAGGTGCCCGTCCTCCCAGTTCTTATTTTTGATCAGCCACGGCCCGTTGTCGCTGGTGAACAGCACGTACGTTTTCTTCTCCAGCCCCAGTTCCTTCACGGCGTCGAGGATACGCCCACTGTTAAAATCGATCTCCTCGATCACGTCGCCGTACAACCCCCGCTTGCTCTTGCCCTTGAACTGCGGCGAGGCGTCGAGGCGTGTGTGCGGCATCGTGTGCGGAATGTACACGAAGAAGGGCTCGTCTTTGTGTTTGGTCATGAACCCGATCGCTTCGTCGGTGTAACGCTTCGTGAGCGTCGCCATGTTCGAATTCGGCTCGATCAGCTTCTCGTTGCGGTACAGATTGGCGACACCGTCGTTGCTCGTCGGCGTGCCGTAGAAATAATCGAAGCCCTGCCGCGTGGGGAACAGATCCATGAAGAACCCGGACTGCGAATGCTTGGCCAGGTCCCACTTGCCGAAACAGGCGGTGGCGTACCCCTTCGTCTTGAGCACCTCGGCGATGGTGATCTCATCGCTGTGCAGGATCGGGTGGACGTTCTTGATATTGCCCCGCTCGGCGACACGCAGCGGGTAGCAGCCGGTCATGATCGCCGCGCGGGAAGGCCCGCAGACCGACTGGGCGTAGAAACTCGTGAACTTCATCCCCTGCTTTGCCATCGCATCGAGGCGCGGCGTCCGGATATCGGGTGAGCCGAAACAGCCAAGGTCTTGATAGCCCTGATCGTCGGTGAAGATAACGACGAAGTTCGGCGGTCGATCATCAGCGACGGACACGACGCCCATATTGATCGCTACGATCGCTGCCAGACATGCGATGACCATATTTTTTATCATGATGTGTTGCCGACCATACATCACCGTGTCTCCAAACCGCCATCATCACGTTGGCGACTGTCTATTATTGACCATCTCCCACGGTATGAGATTGATGGATGGCGGATTCTCCTGCTGGTAGAGATTTTAATCCCCAACGGTCCGCCACTCTATCCACGAATCGGATCGTAGTCAAGCATTTGGACGCGCGTTTTCGTCGCCAGATTCCTGCTGACGACCCCGTCAAGAAACGTTCGTTTTCTCGAATCGTTTCAAACTAGCCGTTACCGTCACGATCTCCAAATATTCGTTTGCGGAGAACTCGTCGGCGAAATCAACCTGCGTGAAACTCACGAATCAACCGTTTGATGACAGGCAGCAACCACGCCGGCTGCGTGACGCAGGTTTTACTCACAACCTCTACTGGCGCTTGCACTAAAACATCCCTTAAGGGCCATTTCGTGAAGTGCCGGTTTTTCGGACAAAACCAACAAAGCCCGCCAGCTTTCGCCGACGGGCTTTTCTGATTCTTGGCCAGGTTGTAAGTCCTCACCAAAAAGTTAAGTGGAGGCGGCGTGAAGGACTCAAAACGGGGCTAACGGATCTTTCGCCGTTTTACAAGGCGGACAGGCAACACCGGGATCCCTCGGTCTGTTGTGCTCTTGGGTCGGTTGCCGAACGTCAATTAACAAAAGTCCATTCGGACATCTTGTTGTTCTTTTTCACCAGGCCGTCCAACAATTCACAGACGTCGACCGAGGCAGCAATCTTGAACGAACAAGTTTTTTCATCGAGGTCAGTTTCGATATTGGTGATGCCTTCGACCGTTTATCAAGGACGCTTAGCCTTGCCTAGTGGGATGTCGTAGGCGATGCCGCCGGGTACGGTGGTGAATTTCAGTCGCAGACGACAATTTTTTAAATCCGCGGTGGCGACCTTGATGACAGCCTTTCTGGTGTTTGCCTGGTCGCGATTCAAGGGATGTGTCCGCGGTGCGAATTCAGTGTGCAGGATTGAGATTTCGGTAAGTTGCAGGCCTGTCTCTTCGCGATGCACGTCGGGCGCTTCGACTTCAATCGTGGTCACCCGCTTGCCCTTGGAAAATTTGAGCTCGATCGAGTGTTTGGCCGCTTCGGCCAACTCGATCTGTTTGAAACGGGTGCCGGGCGGGCCGAGGATCAGGGTCAAGTCCGTGTCAACTCGATATTCACGGCCCACCTGATCCTTGGGACATTCGATAACGGTGCCGTCGGCCAACTTGAGTTTTGGCAATTGTCGGCGGGCAACGCGGTAGTACGGTTTTTTGTCTCCGAACGTCTCGAAGTAGTGGAAATCTTTGGTCGAACCGACGTAGAGGACCAAGTAATTCGTCAACGGCTGGTTGTCAAACGTACCAAATTGCCCGTTGACTTTTTGCTTGAATTGTTTGAGCGAGTAAGTGGGGGGTGTTTTTGGGCTCTGTTTTAAGCTGTTTGCTTGTCCATGCACACTCGTTGCCAAGCAAAACAAGGTGACTGAAATCAAGATCCCTAGCAGGACGGACTTGGATTGGTTTGCAGTCGGTAAATACGAAAGAGGTGAACATCTCATTGAAGGAAGTCTCCATCTAGTACTCGTGCCTAACCCAAACTCATACTATCAAATCGGATGTTGGGGACAAGGCGTTTAGTGGATTCATCTAACCATAATGTTGTTGATTCTCAAGAAGGAGTAAATTCGGACAAGCCTGGATTAATCCCACCTGAGTATGCGATTCATTGATTTGTTGTATCTGGATCACCGCAAGCCAGGTGCCACCAGTCGGCACGAGGCTGTCATCCGTCTTAACAATTTATCCAGATTACATCAGTTGATTTTTGGCTTGAATTTGAAGCATGGCTCTTCCCAAGATCTCTTGCCTGCCTGTTTCGTTAGCCACACACTTTGTAAATAGGTTCGTCACGAAGCCTGTTTCACAAGGCGAACTTTCAATAGACGTAAATATAATGGGAAAGTGAACCGCTATGAGCTTACGATCTAAATTCGGGGAGTTGAATCGAAAGCGAACACACGTTTCAATTTTTTGCTTTCATTTAAGGCAGTCTCTAAAAATTTGAACATTCTTGTGAACACTTAGTATAGAGCAGTCACTGGCATGGATTACATGCATGGGTGAAAGGATTAAAGCATTCAATGAGATTTAAGCTAATCCAACTCGCTAATCCGTGTGTAATTTTCTGGATCATGGTGGTTGGGTTTTTAATTGCGTTGATTGCAATCCAGTCAAAAAAATTTGAATTGCACCCCAACAATCAAACTTTGCTAAGCGTTGAATTCGAAATAATTGAGAAATTTAAAACAGCGACTCTGGTTGGTTTTGCTAGTTTGCGAAACACCTAGCACCCGCATGCTACTAATTACTCGCCCTTGTTTCCACAATCTTGTTTGCTGACGATTCAACCTGTTTTGCGGTGATGCAAGCGACACCAATCCGCCCGTGTTTCTTCATGTTTGTCCCAATTGCTGATCGATAATCTATCGCGAACGCATCCACAGTTGATCAAAAAAGTTTATTACCGATTCACGTGGAGAGCCCAGACTGCAAATTCGACTCCCTGTTAAATATACAAAAACGCCTCGGCTGCTCAGCGAAGTGCGAGCAATACCTAGCTATTCTCAAATCAACGCGATTGGACCAAAAAAACCCAGCACGACGACAATGGATTTGACCAAATAAAGAAATCCGGAGATCAAGAACTTAGTGCATGATTACCGTTCAATTTGAAAAAGAAATTAGAATTTTTTTGCATCTCTCTTTCTCACTTAAAACTCAAACCACATCTAATCTAGTTAAAGAAGATACGGTGTTGAATTACTCTAGCTCGCCCTTTGAGAATTACCGTCCGCTAAATCTTTGAAGGTTGGCTTGTTTCAGATTAATGTTTCGGGTCTCTATGAATCAGGTCGATCGTTGGAGGCAACAAAAATCAAATTCGTTTAAGGAATTGCCAACGAGGAATTTCTGCAGCTTCGCCACTGTCTTGCCTACGCAACGAAGTCGGGTTGCGTAACGAAGTCGGGTTGCGTAATGAATGTTTCACATTCAACCTCGTCATTGTGTGAAGGTGGAAACGCCATGGCTTGCTCCTCTGCGACTGTTTTGAATGGGCGAAAGGCCCGGCAAAGGTGAAACGACTTGGCAAGAACTTGTTGGCACCAACAGTTTTTTCGGCACAGCCAATTAATTCGCCATGTCTTGCATTGAAACATTGACTACGATGAATCCCAGATTGTCCGCGAATCCCGGCCCATAGCTGGAGCCCAAATCATCATTGATAGACAGAAACAATTGTCCGCTTTGCCCTGCTGGAACAATCCCGGCACCCCCAACTAAGAATGGACGACTCGACGAAACGACATCACCTTCTTCGTCGCCGAACTCTATGACCCAACCAATCAACGCACCCTCACGCTTTCCGGGCAACGTGTAGCCAGGCTTGGCTCGATAGCGGGAATTTCCGTCGGCGTCCGTCATGCCCGTGGCGGGGTTTGCCGTCCACTGGCCACTTACATAAGTAATTGTCGTTTGTTGGCCGGCGTCGACCACCACGCCAGTGTTCATCCATATTTCTGTGGCTGGAATTTCCAGAGCGTAGAAAATGTTGTTCGTAGAATTTTCCGAGAAAACCAAATCCATCTCATGAAGATCCCCTTCGCGCCCGACATAAATGGCAGCTCCATCTGCGGTCGCTCCGGTGCTCGTAAATTCCGAGTCAGTTATGTACAAAGAGCCGCGATGGTCGGACACTTCCAGAGCGCCGCGTAAAGAAATTCCCCTCCCTTCTTGGGCAGTGTTTTCAGAGAAGGTGGTTCCGTCAATTCGAGCTTTGCCCAAAACCATCAGTCCGCCGCCACGACCATTTTCGGAATTCTCCCCATTTGCTAAATTTCCTTCGAAGACGGAATCGATGGCTTGGAGATAGGTGTCAACGTCAGCCAGGATGCCACCTCCGTCCTGCGCTATGTTAAAATCGACGCTCGTGCCGTTGCGAAGAAAAAGCGATTGTGCTGACGAGCGAACGCCATCCGCACCTTCCGAATATTTAGCTGCAGAAAGATAAATCCCGCCCCCTATAAATTTTGCTCGGTTGTTGTCGATCTGACCGTTTTCGACCACCACGGTCGCTTGGTCTGCAATATAAATCCCTCCCCCGCCGCCAAATTCCTGCCACTCGATATCATCTGCGGGATCGCTGTCAGAACGGATTATAAAACGAGGGCCTTCAATCGTAATTCCCACATCGTTATTGGTGATGGCCGAGTTAGTTAGCTGAAGATGTTGTTGGCTGACGTGAATGCCGCCGCCGGCAAATCCAACTGAGTTGCGATCAACGGTTGAATTCGCAATTACAGTCTGTCCGTTTTCAGAAAAGATTCCACCACCTTCGAGACTGGCTGAATTGGAACGAATCGTCGCTCCATTAATGTACAATTCCGCGCTGCTGTTATAGATGCCTCCGCCATTGGTAGCGCTATTGCCGGTCACTACTGCGTTGGCTTGAGCAAAAATTTGCCCCTCCTCACCGACCCAAATACCACCCCCTTGGCGACCGGCTACATTGTCGGAAAATTCACCACCCTGAATCGACACCATTGCGTTTCCTGTTACATAAATCCCGCCTCCCTGACTTCCCTCCATAACATCCGAATTTCCAGCGCTATTTCCAGTCACTGTTAAGTCTACCGAATTAAAGAAACCGCCCACCACCGCGATCGCACCACCGGACCCTCGATAGATAGCCTCATTTGATTCCATTAAACTATGGGCGACATAAACGTTACCGGAACGTTGATAAATCGCACCTCCAAGAACGGAGCGGTTTCCGCTGAATGTTGAACCGCTTACGAACATATCTCCGTTGGCATAAAATATGGCTCCACCAGCATAGGATGAAGAGTTATTGGTAAATGTGGTTTCAGACAGGATGGTCGAACCATTACCATTGATAATCATTGCCCCGCCAAAATCAGCACTTCCGTTGGCAAATGTTAATTTACTGAACCCGACTCGTTCGGAACCGATTACCGAGAATAGTCGTGTGTTATCGTTTCCGGAGATCGTAACGTTGCTGGCTCCCCCCTGAATAAACACGTCATCAGAAATCTCGATTTGACCCAGCGTCAACGTCATTGTTGAATTGTAGACCGATTGGTCGAACCGAATCATATCGCCGCTTGTCTCACCGGCAGGCGCATCTCCGAAAGCAGCGTTGGTATTGGCCGCAATTACGGCCTCGCGCAAACTGATAACGCCGTCCATGACATCGGCATGGCTGTCTATCGCCGACGTCACCATAAAAGTCGCCAGGAGGTTCCGACCTTCCAGAGTATCGTAACTCAAACCTTTCTCGAAGCTGCGTCGACGAGCGGAATCGGAGCGTCGAGTATTTCCCCACTCTGATCTGCAAAGCGTTGTCGAGCTCGACCTTTGATGATGTGGCATCTGAACTCCATTGTGAGTAATTGGTCGTGATGAATCCGCTAATGACAGAGTTTAGGAAAACCACGCCAGCACCAATGCCAATTGGGGAACCTGAACCGCTACAACCTAGCAAATTATTCCTTTTTCTCCAAAAACCATGGAAACAGTATTTGTCCTCAACTGCCCTGCACGGTTTTTGCTTTGGCTAGGTGTTGGAATCACGCACCACGGATACACTAAGTTTTTAGCTGACGACCATTTAATACACTGAAAGCCAACCAGGTCGGCGAAAATTGCGGCCAAATGCTTGACAACCGCCAATATTTTGGGCCGGTGAGGATCAAAATCCCTATCAGTCGCCCACGCGGATGCGCCCCGGCCCAACATTCTGTTGATCATGGCGGACGATCTGGGATTCTCGGGCAATCCAGTCGGGCAATCCAGTCGGGGACACACCGTTTTTTTAGCCCAAACTTTGGTTGTCCCCGTCTTCGCCCGGTCCCCGTCTTCAAGTCAAAGCAGGTGTCGATCAATAAATTTTCGCGCCCGGTTTGCGCGCACAAAGAGTATCAGGATCCAAGCTTCGATGGATAATTGCTGGCAATAATAACGTACGTCACTTTGTTGATGACACCGAATCCCCCACTATTGGTGCATCGTCGCACCAAAACCTGCGGTTCTTTGACATGACTGTCCGGCTTCGTAGAATACTGGCTGCGTCATATTAACCCAATCAGATCGGAGAACGAACATGTCCGGATCTTCACGTCGCCATTTTTTGCAGAACGTTGGAAGTGGAATGCTGATTGCGGGCCTCGGCAGTCAGCTTGCCATCGATTTGGGAGTCGCATCGGAAGCAAACTTGATGCTTCCAACGACTAACGATTACGGACGACTCAGCCCGTGGGTTGGGCTTATGCAAGAGCTTGATCCGGACAAACTTCAAGTAAAAATCGTCGGGGAATTGTCGAAAGGAAATGTTACTTTACCGGATCTCGTGGCCGCCGCTGCGCTCGCCAACGCTGAAACGTTTGGCGGACAGGATTACGTTGGCTATCACGCTGAGATGGCACTTTTGCCGGCGCTGCAGATGTCAGAGGAACTTCCGAAGCAACAAAAACCGTTGCCGGTATTAAAAGTTATCTATCGAAACACAAGTCGGATTCAGCAATTTGGGCCAAACAAGAAAACGCTCAAACCGATTGAAGGCCTGGCCAGGGAAACTGTCTCCGTTGATCGCTTCGGGCCCGAGCTACGAAAACTTGTCCGCCAGGCAGACATGGACAAAGCGGAGCAGTTGTTTGCAACTGTTCAAAAAAATGACCCGTCGCTGGCATTTGACACGCTGCTCTATACCATAGCGGACGAGGTCGACGTTCATCGGTTCGTATTGGCGTATCGAGGAATGGGATTAATCGATGTCGCGGGACAAGAGCACGCGCATACGTTGTTGCGTCAATGTGTTCGACACTGCGTAGATTTTGAACAAAAACGAAAATCAAAGGGCCGCCAGGCGTCTCCAATTCGAGGTCATATCCCCAAACTGTTGGATGAGTACAAACTTGTTGGGAAACCGTTGGGCGACCGCGAGCCGGATGACGAATGGCTATTGGCATTTTCCAACTCGATTTTCAACGCGACAAAATTTGATGCCAGCCGTGCGGTCGCCGAAGCAATGGCCGAAGGCGTTTCGACCAAGTCAATTTGTCAAGCCATTTCGCTGGCGTGTAATCAATTGACACTTCGACAGTCCGGCAATCCACTTCGTACGCACGGCGCGTCGGCTGGTGTTCACAGTAGCGATGCGGCCAATGCGTGGCGCCACATGGCTGCTCAAGGGAACGACTTGAACCAAAAGGTCGGTCTGCTTGTTTCGGCCTGGCACACCGGCCGGTACGACCAATGGTCGACCGATCCGTATCCGCTCGAAAAGCATTTTGAAAAAATCAAAACCGACAAAGCACACGAGCTGATCGGCGTTTGCGAGGAATCCATTCGTGGCAATGATCAGGGAACCGCCTCAGCCGCGATTCGTCGCTACCTTGAACTTGGTTTTGAAACTGAGCCGGTATTTGAGTTGATGCGGAAGTATGCGATCAGTGAAGACGGAAGGTTGCACAGTGAAAAATTCTTCCGCACCGTTCGCGAGGAATTCAAATTCGCTCGCCCTGCATTCCGTTGGCGCCAACTGGTGGCGCTGGCCCGAGTGACGGCCAGTGCCTACGGCTATGACGTGAAAGACAACCACGGCTATCGGGCACCCGGCTACGAAGACGCCTGTAATCTGCTGAAGGTTAAGGCGTAGACCATCGACATGGCGATAAATGGCCAGCAGCATTTACTTCGGTTGGCATGAAATCACCAGCGGCTGACCGCGCGAGGGCAGTTCACTTGGAATTCCAGTCTTGGTTGGGTGGTAGTTTCAAACTAACCAATCATCGCCGTGAGCTGAATCTCGTACCGAGACAGGATCCGAAGAAATTATGTCATCCAAACTCGATGAAGTCTTAGGAGGCAGATCCCCCATTTCGAATACACCCATCCCAAAACCGGTTTTCCATCCGCTCTGGGTTTTGAGTGCCGCGGACGGGTGGGCGCCATTTGAGGAATTCATCTCGCGTTGGTTTCGAATCTTGATTCATGTCGAGCTCACAAAGTCAATGATGACGGAACGGCGGTCAGCCAAGCAATCGCAATCGCAAGACCAGATCCTTACTCTTGTTTGCAAAAAACGTAAAAGCCCTCGGTGCTGACTAACAATTTCACCTAATGCAAGTCAGCTAATGCACTTTCGAGATCTGGAAACTTAAACGAAAATCCGGAATTAATTAGCCGCTGAGGAATAACGTAGCGTCCGTAAAGGGCCAGTTCTGGATCAGTTCGAAGAAACCACCGTGCTCCCAGACGCACCATCGTCTCCGTGGCAGGTAAACCAATCGGCACTCTTAAACTTCGACGCAAACTTTTCATAAAGTCGATCTGAGAGACCGGATTGGGAGCACTTACGATATACGCACCTTGCATTGACGGATCCAAAATGGCGCGTTCGAAAATTCGATTCATATCCTTTTCATGAATCCAACTCATGCCCTGTTGACCGGAACCAATCGCGCCTCCCAGACCTAAACGGGCGACGAAACGAAGACGCGAAAGAGCGCCGCCTCCGGATCCGCGATCTTTCCCCACAACAAAACTGGTACGCAACACAACACCACGTTGCCCAGATCTAATCGAATCGGCAAATTGCCTTTCCCATGCTCTGCCAACATCGGGCGCTAATCCGTAACCCAATGGAGATTCTTCCGTACATATAACCGATGGTGGATCGCCATAGATATGGGCAGTGCTCATTTGCACCCAAACCGGCGGCGGATTTGCGACGCATTCCATAGCCTCACCTAACACTCGGGTAGCCTCAACCCGCGATCGTAAAATCTCATCACAGTTGTCTGGAGTCTTTCGACAGTCCACTGTCCGACCAACCAGATTTACAATGGCGTCAGCGCCATCAATAGCAGACTGCCAACCGCCTAACGACTGGGCATCCCAAGGAACGAACTCCCATTGTCCAACCGCCTTAGGACGATTTCGTGAGAGAATCGTGACCTGGAAGTTCGACTGCAGAAGGTGAGAGGCCAGCGAAACACCCAGAAACCCACTCCCTCCCGCGATGACAACTTTTTTAACGGTCATTTCGTTGATCCACCATCAAGAGTTTACGCCAAGCGTTCCATCCCGTTGAACACGCGAATTTAACGGGCTTCTATACTCCAAGAATAATACGAAAAACTCCGATCACTTACAATCTCAAACCGTGACGGTACGTTTAGGATATGTGCTTGATTCTCCGCGAATGAAACGGCGGCCTCTTGTCGGTGTGAGCCGCGACGCGTAAGCGGC
>JAPKBL010000137.1 GCA_028823415.1 Mariniblastus sp. | reverse complement strand
CACGCTGGCCAAATCAGGTGCCAATTTTGCGTCAACTATTCCGAACGTTCTTACATCTTCCAACTCAAACTTTCCAAACCAGATCGGTGTTCTTCATGGTGGTTGTGACGCTCTTACCCGATCACGGGGATGCCAGTCGTCAAGCAATTGATCCAAGTGGCTCGACGGCCTTTTTAATCACCTCCCATATCTTTAAACTTGAACACCGATTGGCAATTATCCTTGTGCCCTGTCAGAACCGATTGTGTTGTTCGGCGGCGACTGATAACTTGACCGTCCAACAGTTGTGTTAGTCTTGCTATTTTGACTTAAGGAACGATTCGTGGATGACTATTTGAAGCCGTACGCTGGGATTGAATTGCAACGACTGATGGTGAGTGATCGTCACCGCACCGACGCATTTCACGCCGCAATCAATGAAGCCGTTCAACCTGGTGATGTGGTACTGGACTTGGGCACCGGTACGGGCATCCTGGCGATGTTCGCTGCACAGGCGGGAGCGAAAAAGGTTTACGCAATTGATGAAGCCGATGTCGCGGAGATTGCAGGCAGTTTGGTTAAAGCCAACAATTTGTCCGATCAGATTCAAGTCTTTCATGGCAGATCAGAAGATTTACAACTGGATCAAGAGGTCGATTTGATAATTAGCGAGTGGCTTGGTAACACCGCATTCACCGAAAGCATGCTACCTTCGGTACTGGATGCTCGCGACCACAATCTAGCACCGAACGGCCGAATGCTGCCGTCAAAGATTCGCCTATTGATTGCACCGTTGGATGATCCGATCCTGTATAACGGCGCAGGCCCCGGTTTCTGGCGCAAAAGCATTCACGGTCTTGATTTCAGCAGCCTCCAAGCAATTGAATTGTCACAAGGGCAATCTACACAGATTCGAGTCGAACCAGGCGCCTTGTTGGCACCGGGCCAGAATTTGGTCGACCTCGATCTCCTCACCGCCGCGGTTGAAGATGTCAATTTCGAAGGCCAACTCGAGTTTGCTCCCGTTCGCGACGGTGTGCTTAACGGCTTCTCCATATGGTTCGAGGTGGAACTCTCTCCAAGTGTCATTTTAGACACCGGACCTTACAGTCCGGAGACTCATTGGGCGCAAACTTACATACCTTTTTCGCCGTTCCCAGTGCGAACCGGCGAACCAGTGGAAGTAAATGTCGACTTCTCCTTCGATCCAGATCCGTCTGCTGTCAACCAATGCGTAAATCTGCGCTTAAGAGTTGATGAACATGAGCTGAGTTATTTGTTTGGCTAGACCGAATCGCAACCCGAGCGGTTCAGCGAAAATTAAGTCTTACGAAGAAGATGCATTCCATTGCGGCCGCGGTAACTTAGCAGCAAAGAATTGACGGCCGCCCCTGCATGAAATACTGCTTCGAAAAACTGCTCCTCGCCGGGCCAAGGAAACGCAAAGAATAAATCGAAATCGTCTAGACCCAATCCAATTTCTTCATAGACCTCGCCCTCATGGGTTTCGACGTGCTCCACATCACGGGCAATCTCCAGTATCCCAGTAATGTCGCGAGGCACAAAACTTCCGCAGTAAAACTTTGCTGACAATCCTAGCTCTTCAGCCAAGCTGGTAGACTGTTCGACTAGGGACGATTCAATTTCGATTCCGATCGAATCCATTCCACGTAACGAGGCCAACAGCGCTGCCACGCCAAAGCCACTTCCAAATTCGCAAAAATGGTTTCCCGTGAGCAAATGACTTTGCTCAATCCAAGTGATCGCTTGATCCAATAGGTGAAAGTCACAGGCCACAAAATTCTCGATCACAAGATCGTCGGCCAACATGAACGCTTCGATTCTGTCGTTTGCCAAGTCAATCAAGTGGGCGGCGGCAGGTGAGTGCGGAAACCGGTTGATTTCATCAGGAATGTTGATCGACGACAGTGTCATAATTCGAAACAAAGAATACGTTAATGCGGGGAAATACACAGCCGCGTTTGAACATTTGGCTTTCAGTTGGCTCGAATCCGAAGACCATCGTCGCTCAAGCCAAACATATTTTGTTCGTCCAACGCAACAACGTCCTGAACTTGTATCAGAGTGATCGATTTCCCGCTGGAATTTGCATTTTTGATAAGTTCTTCTACATTCGCCCATCGTTCGGGGTCTAGTTTCAACCCTATCGCTTCGGGATGATGCCGCAATACGAAGCTTAAATATTTACTGATTTTGGTGAGGCGTCTATTCATGGTTCTTATTCTAATCCATTCTGAAACTTTCGTCTTGCCCCCAAGCGACTAGCTGCTGGGCTGCAGGTACCGATGTTCCATCGGATATCGCAACCGGTATATTTCCACTAAACCACAGCTTCCGGTCCTCGTGGAGTGACGCGGTGTCGGTTGTTTTTTTGAAGTCAAAGAACCGGATGGGTAAATTTGGAAATTTCTAATTGAGATATTTCGCGATTTCGTTGATTCCTTTTCCAGTACAAACCTGCATCGCGGAAGGATAAAAGCATGGAGTCCAGATTCTTGGTACCATGGAAATTTTGCACCACTAACGATTCGTATATCCTGGTGCTTTCAATACAGGCAGCAACGGAATCCGATGATGTTCAAAATCCAATCGATGTCGCGTTTAATGAAGTTCGTTTTACCGATCGTTTTGGTCGCGTGTTTCTCGGGACCCGCGTTATGCCAGCAGCCGCTGGTCGTGTTTCTTGTACGCCACGCTGAGAAGGTGGATGCCAGCGAAAACCCAAAATTATCCACGGCAGGAAAGGCACGCGCATTAACAGTCGCTAAAACCCTGCGGGATGCCGACATTCAATACGTGCATAGCACCGACTTCCTCCGTACGAAGAAGACCGCAGCACCGATCGCGGTCAAGAGCGGGGTTAAGGTCGAATTGTACGATGCGGCGGACTTGCCCGCGTTGGTTGGTCAGCTGAAAGGCAAGGGCGGTCGGCATCTGGTCGTCGGACATAGCAATACGACGCCGAAACTCGTTGCACTCTTGGGCGGTGAACCGGGTCCGAAGATCCAAGAAATGGAGTACGACCGCCTGTACATGATAACGATCGGCAAGGATGGCGACGCTAGTACTGTGCTTATAAGGTTTGGAGAAGCCTTCGCCTCGGAACCGCCGGAATAGGAAACACCCGTCAGCCAACGCGGCAGGACGTTGCGGATCAGTGCGCCGAATCGAAATTGCCGCTCAGATTAACGGATGCACAGTTTCAAGATAGAAAGGGCTAGGCCCCTATGATTACTTAAGCGGGAGGGGCTAAAACAGTACAGCCAGCGCGAGTCATTGAGCGCGCACTCCGCCACAACGCAAAGTATCATTTCGTCGCCATCGCCTTAGGCTAACGAAACCGATACTGCCAACACTGCAATCAATGCTGCAGCGAGTAATTGTTTCTTGATCCATTTCATCTGGAATTCCCTTAAGCTCTTGCAGGCCGCGTAGCTTCGTCCACTTCAACACATCCGAAAATCGAGCTCTCACAATACAGCAGACAGATTTCTGAGACATGAAATCAATTTACGCCCGCTCAACGAGGTGTATTTATTTGATTATCGAAAAGATCGAAGCCACACTCGACGGGCAATCGACTTTCCCGTCCGCCGTGTGGCTCTGTTTTAACGGCGCATCGTGTGAGAAAAACTGATTATCGATTGAATCACCAAACAATTCATTGATGGCCCCAACACTGTTAATACGTTGGACGCCGGGAATGGCTAAGCTATAGCCTAACAGTTTTTGGTAGTCTTCTTCCTTCAATGTCGAATACTCCAATCCAACGGCAATAACACCCCCGGGTTTGCAGACGCGCTTCATTTCGTCAGCCAATTGTTGTGGCTGATTGCTGTAGCTCATCGTCCAACCGCAGATGACCACGTCGAACGAATTGTCTTCGTACGGCATGTCGTGCATATCACCGAGATCAATTTGTTTCGAATATGAAATCAAATCTAAGCCGCGAACGCATTCCAACGGTAAATCCAAGTACGTCGATGCGATCAACAAATCGTTTTCGTTCCTCGGACCAATTAACAACACCGAACGCGCGTGACGAACGGTTTCGAGCACGGACAATGGACGGATGAGCAACTCGATCCGGCAGTTAGAAAAATCTTTCAGACTCTTCATATTGTGCTGAATCGTTTCTGTAACTGATTGGTCCGATTCAACCGTTTGAATTTGATTTCGAGCCATCGCCCAACGCAACCGTGTTCTACCAACCAGCTTTCTTACTGAGTTAATACGTAGCGATTGTCGATTACGGATTTTAGGAATCAGTCTCATAGTATCGTCGGCGATTTAGGAGTTATGTTTGAGATTGGCGTAGCAACGTCGGTTCGACGAAATTCGATCGGCCAGTTTGTCCGTGATGTCGGAAGGTACGTGGATCAACGGATAGTTTTGACCGAACAAACTGTCAGCGAATTGAACTTGAAAAATCAAACGGTCGCGAGCTTCCAATGGCTTGCCTTTGTGAAGACCGCGTGTATCGACGGCCAACATGGTTCCAGCAGGCCCGATCAATTCCTGCATGTCATCGGCTGAATAGTGCTGCAGAATTTCGTCGTCCGTCAATCGGCCGTCTTTTAATAACGCAGCTGGTTTACGAGTGTGAGAACCACGAACGTAGCAATGGGGGCCCGTCTGAGTATCGACGTCGGTTAGGTAAACAAAAAACTTGACGAACTTCAAACGGTCCATGTCGAAATGGTACAACTGTGCCGCTCGCGATTGCAGTAAATGATCAACCGTCGGAGCACTCCACCACATCGCCAATACATCAAACACAGGGTTGAAGCCCAAGTAATCCTGCGCGATCGAAAAAAAATAAGGATCGGTGGCGACCTCCTGCACGGTTTCGTTTTGAAAAAGTTCGGCTGCCTGAAATTGATGCCGGATGGATTGTGGATTGTCTCGATTGAAAACTGATTTAGACGTTTTCCCGTTGGCGCCGTGAGCAACAGACGCCGCGGGTTGAGCAAGGGAATAGTCCAGGAGTTTCGCACAGTAGTCGGCGGGTAGTTTTCGATCGAAAACATGAAAGCCGTTTTTGCGAATCGATGCCGCAACGTCGCGGACTTCGGTTCGACTACAGTCTTGAAAAATACTCTCGGTTAGTTCTGCGGAACGTTTGCGGTGAACTGCTTTTTTTAGTCCGCCCATTAAGTCGTTGAACCGACCGTTGGTTTTCCGATACAGCCGTCGCATACTCGAATAGGCTTCGGGCGGAGTCACACCAGAACTATGATACTCCCGATAACCGGATGCGAAGTTACGCAGATCGCCCATGGTTTCGAAAGATGAATGGCGAACTCGTTTCGCCCATCGCGTAACTTTGCTCATGGTTCCAATCCTTTGACATGTATTCGGTGTCATCTAATAAACGTCGAAGACGAACGTGCGATAGCCTTCTAGGGTCGCCGACATTAAACGTAACGGATGGGGTAACACGTCAGAGTTCCATCCATAGATGATGCCTTGCCTCAGATCCCCGAACTCTCGCGATGGTTCCGGACACTTAGCAACCATTGATAAGATGACAAGAAAGTCGGGGAAATCCAAGACAGATTGCCCGCTAGCATATTAGAGAGACAAACAAACGGTAAGAAAAACACGATTAAACCCCCAGCGACTCAATTTTCGTTTCGCTCAAAACCGGATTGAGTTTTTTCCTTCACCGCCGATAACGCGAGTTGCTAGATGACGGCAAGCGTCTGAAACACAATCCTCAAAACCTTATCGTCTTTCACTTTTTAATCTTAAAAAATTTGAATCCAATTATTTCTCGTTTTCGTTTTGAAGTCGTTTTGCCTTCAACGAAAGGAGCGAACGAGGATGGTCTGTATAAATTCGTTCGACGCCAGCGTTAAGCATTCGCTTCATCATTGCGGTATCGTTAACCGTCCATGCGCCGACTTCCATTCCTGCGGCCTTGATCTTGGCTGTCTTTTCCGGTGTGACACCTTCAGAATTCAGAACAAGTGATTCAAAACCATATTGACGGGCGATGCGAATATCCTCATCGATGTTGGTGTCTTTGCCACGATCCCAAAATACCTGAATATTTGGGGCGAGGTGTTTCACTTGCGCCATGTAGCCAAGATTCCCTTCGTTGAATCCGACCCAACGCTCCGCCTTAATCGATTTGATGAGCTTCACGGTCTCGGTAACACAGTCCATCTTGGGCTGAATGGAAACTTGGGTACGGGTCTGCTTCTTAACCAGAAGTAGCACGTCTTTAAGCAGCGGCATTTTTTGCGACGGACATTCTTTCTGCGTTTTCCCGGTTCGGAGTCGAAAATTGGCAGCGACATCAACCGCCGCCAGTTCGGCGTAGGTTGAATTGGAAACGATCAAGTTTTTGTCACCGACTCGTTTCGTCGTTTCATCATGAATGACGACCAGTTGGCCATCCTTTGTGCGACGAATATCCAGTTCAATCCAATCCGCACCTACGTCGATACCACCTTGAAACGCGGGTAATGTATTTTCAGGAAACTCACCGGAGTTTCCTCGATGGGCGGTAACGCCATTGTTCAGAAAGGATTCGCTGGGGCCGAGAATCTGACTGCTTTTCTTTTGGAAGAGCTCCAGCCAACTCAACATGAACGCCTCGGGCAACGTCTTTGCCGGGCGAATCTCCTCGGGCGTGGAACCCCAGTAGAAACCAATCCAACCAGTTACATGCTCTCTCGACCTGTCGATAAATTTGCCAAGTTCCTCAGCGCCGCATTTGAGGACAAAGGTCTCTTCAATCACGACCGGAATTCCGACTGCGGCGAATCCTTTTACGGTCTCAATGGCCTCATCAATTTTGCCTTGCTCAGGGTAAATATGCATGGCGATGAAATCAAGATTTTCAGCGATTTTTTCGGGGACAAAGCCAGAAGTCATGCCGGGACGATCTAGACTCCAATGGACAAGGCCAACCGTGATGAGATGACGTTTGTCGTGCTTGCGAATCGCCGTCGTCAGTGTGCGAATCCAGTCTCGGGCAACATCTGAACGGTTGCGGCCCTTCCTTTCCAGAGCGATGAACTGGACGAAGTGTTTGCCACCGAGGCTCGGCCCCAGCCAATCATCACGCTTCTTGTCACCACCGGGGACAACGGGTTCGTTCATCAGATCGTAACAGAAGATGGCCGGGCTTTTCGAACAAGTTTTCGCCACTGCCTCCCAGAACGTCGCTTGTGCGGCCCATCGTTCCGATTCACTGAGTTCGTTGTACCAAGTTGGTACGTCTTGTTTGTGGTAGCAGCCGAGGCCGGTGAGATCGATGTAGAGCCCCGTCTGCTCGGCCAGTTTGGTCAATCGTTGTAATTGATCCAGCGAAGGCTGCCGTGATTGTGTCGGGCTCTCCATGAACTTGCCGAATTGCAAATGAATGCGGACAACGTTGGCCCCAAGTTGTTTCATCTCTCGAAATGCAGACTCAACGGTGGCCCAGTCTTTGTCCCAATAATCTTCAAGAAGTCGGCCATCGCCTTCGTGGTCATAATTAAAGCCCCAGGGAATGAACGGCAGTTCAGATTCAACTTGCACGAAGCCTTTGCCGTCGCTGGAAACACGCACCCAAGCCAGTTCTGCCGCAAAATTAGGCGAGATGGTTGCAGATATAATTAACGAAACGAGAGCCAGTACTTTGCATTGAATTGGCATTTTCGAATTTCCCTGAGTTCGTTTTCTAAATAAGCAGGCGTCCAAGTTCGTTAGGTCGTTCGTCGACCCGCTACCTCATCTGGTCGATTATATCGCCTTCATGATTGAGTTACTGCTCCCACGGTACTCGCGCGATAGGCTGGACTCGTTGAGCCACATGTTCTGCGATATCGCGTAAATGCAGCCCGACTGATCGTAATTCCAATCCAGGCGACCGGCCGGAAATACTACCCGTCTGCGTTATTTTTAAGGGTTTAAAAAGTGTTTAACACCTTCTATCTACATAAATTTCGGTTTTGTGTTGCTTCATTTGCCGCCAACGCCGACGACTCCCCGCCTGAGCGCTTCTATTGCCAGATCAACTGTAAAGCTCGCAGGTCTCTGACGAGGTGAGAAATCCCTAAAACTCATCAGCGTCTTTCCAAAAATATCCGGAAACGGATTGGCTACGCGGCAATCGCACCACTCAGTTTCCGAAAAAAACTAGGCAATTGAAAGCTTGGCATCCTGTATTCTGACCCTAAATTAAAAAGGTCAGAGGAGACTTTTACCATTGTTCGAGCAACACGCAAAATAGCGAACCCAATTTTCACAAATTCCATAGATAATCCCAGTTGAACAGCAAATCACAAATGCTCAAAACCAAATATTTTGAAATCCGAGCTTGGCTTTCCTGATAGGGAGTGGGGCCCGGGCCGGAACGCCAGCGTTCAGCCATTTTTCAATGACGACTCGCGTCGTGTGCACCACGTTCTCCAGACACACGCCAAGCCGGACTGGCAGTTCATAAGGACAAATCAGGTGACAAGCCTAATCAAGAAACATAACCAAGCGTTCCCGACAGAAGGCATTGGCTGTCCCTCGGCTACAACTTACTTTGCCAGGGAAACCGCAGTAGCCAGATAGTCAAACTAATGTTCCTGGATTGAATTCTGCTATGGCTGTTTGTTCATCCCCAGTGTACCGAGATATTCGACGAGGTCACGGATTTCGCGGAGCGTGAGATCCTTCGTCATTTCAGGCATTGCAGACCTCATTGCGGTCTGTTCTTCAATGTCATTGCGATCGATGCGAATCGTTTTATTCTCGGGCGTCACAAGCGTGATCGTCGCTGGGTCTTCGGCCTTCATAGTACCAGCGACGACTCTGCCATCAACAAGCAGAATTGTGACCGTACCGAATCCATTGGCGATCTGCGCATTTGGCAAAACGATCGATTCCAGAAAATGCCGACGATCGAGCTTCCGCTGAGTACTTGTAAGATTCGACAGGTCAGGTCCCGCGGAACCGCCGCGATCGTCGACTTTGTGGCAGCGAATACATTGTGCAGAGACATGACCCACAAAAATGTCGCGTCCTTTCTTTGCATTGCCTCCAGAAAGCGCGACACTGTAAGCGGCAAGAGGATCGGACTCGTCTGCCAATGCGTTGAACTCTCGAATCGCCGCCTGACGGGTTTCGTTGGGCGACGCCGTGATCGCCTCAATCAAATCGAGCTGCAGCGAGGCTGGCACCTTGCCCTGCCGAAGACGGTCAGCCCAATCGTCCAGCGTTTGACCGGCTGCCGGCGAATCCAAATGCGCGAGCGAGAAAATCGCCCGTTGCTTTTCCGTGAGTTCGCTGCTCGGTTCGTCCAACAATTCTGTATAGATCGATACGGCGCGGCCTTCGTCTCTGCTGGCCAACAGGTCGCGGGCCTCGGCGCGTAGTTCCGCATTGTTCGCGCCCAACAGCCCATCAATGATCTCGGATAACTGCTCATACTTCCTGTTTTCCAATAGGCGAAGCCCAGCGATTCGAACGTCGGAGGAACGGCTGGTATCGACCACCATGGCGGCGAATGCCTGATCGTCTGTTTTGACATCGAGCGATGTCAACAGTTTCGTGACATTTACCAAAAGACTCGCCGGCGCGGCTGCGAGCAGTTTCGATGCTGAATTCTGAACAACATCGCGAACCGTGGATGGGTCACGAGCCACAATGGGTTGCCAGAAGCCGGTAACGCGGTCGCGTTTTGTCGGCCCCTGCCAGACGGATAGCGCGGAAACTGCCTCCGTGCGAATGACCATTGGCTGTCCAACACTCGTCGCGATCCCGATCACCGCTTCTACGTTGCTGCGACCGCCCAACTGAAGGTTGGCGTTGATGATCCGTCGCATCAGAGGCACAACGTTCTCGCCGGACGCGTTTTTGAATCGTTCGGCCAAATTCGCGAGTTTAGCTCGACCGTTGGTGAGCGGCAGATCGTGGATCGCTCGCGCGGCTTCAGTAACAATCGTCAGTTGGGCGTCATCGAGGAACTGAGCAATGCGTGGATCAGACCAGCGACGTTGTACAAGTAACACCGCCATTCGCACTGCCGCTGAATTGTCACTGGCCCACCGCTGTACGAAATTGCGATCTCCAGTCAGCTCAAGTGCGACGACACCAGCATGCGTGAGGTAACGATCTTTTCCATCGTTTTCGCGGAGCATTGAGATGATCCGTTCGCCAGCAGCCTCGGATCGTAACGACCCCAACGCCAAAGCCGCAAAGAAGCGAACTCGGGGAGATTCATCCGCCAACAGGATCGCTAGAGCACTGGCGGCAGGCTCGTATTGAGCATCGCCCAACACTCGCGCCGCTTGAGCGCGGACTTCGCAGTCTGGGTCCTTCAGCAGAGCGACGACGGGGGCCAAGGTTTTCGGTGCAGATTGACCCATTTGCCCCAGACCCCAGATCGCGTGAAGTCGTGCCAGTTGGTTGTCATCACGATTGGCGATCCCTGTGAAGATCTCTACCGACGCACTTCCGCGCTCCGCCAGCGCAAACTGCGAACGCAAGCGAACTCGCATATCGTCGTGATGAAGCAACAACGCCAGCTCTTCCGCCGTTCGATGACGGAAGCCTTTTTGAAACAGCGTGCGAGTTTCGGTGATCACCGGTTCGCTGAGACGAGCTTTGTCGAAGAGGGTATAAATCCGTCCCCCGGTTGTCTCTCTCTTAAAGGGGTTGTTTGGATATTCGGCAATATACATCTTTCCGTCGTAGCCAAAATCGACATCGCTCGCCTTAATGGGCTTACAGAAGTCGTGATGATCGGCAATCGTGAAGCCCGCGCCTTGTTGTTTGACTGCGAACGATTCGACACCGCCGATGTTGCCTTTGTAGTTGCAATAGAAGAAGTGATTGCGGTAGCGATCCGGTAAGCTTGTACCCGATGAAAACACAAAGCCGGATGGCCCATCACCAATCTTACCCACTGGCGGAACAATGAACGCAGGCTGAAGGTCGTGCTCAAGATGCCACATCCCTTCGGCGTGCCACGGCCCGGTCAAATAAGGCGCGGCGATGTGCTGGTAGGCCATGTCCCACCCGCTGTCTCCGCCGGGGACGACGTAGACCAGTCGCGAATGATCGCCCTTATCGCAGTTGTTGTCGTCGGCGAACAAGTTGCCGTACTGGTCGAACGCTAGTTCCTGCGGGTTGCGAAGGCCAATGTGAATTCGTTCGAGTTCCGTCCCATCCGGATTGCAGCGGTAGACGGCGCCCCGCCTGGGATTGGAAATCGTTGTGCCTTCCTTCGTCTCGACGTGCGCACCACGGTCGCCGACGGAAAAGTACAACTTGCCGTCTACTCCCCACACCAACCCATGCAGGTCGTGGCCATAGAA
>JAPKBL010000136.1 GCA_028823415.1 Mariniblastus sp. | reverse complement strand
CGCATTAACGTTTCAACGCATTAACGTTTCAACGCTAGTGATGCCTCATCCTTCCAAATCGCCTACCCATTTCTGAAGGCCGTTGGCTAAGCCGTCGGGGCAACAGATTCCGTTTGACTACTATCGAGATCTCGCTTCCAGCGGCGAATTTTGAAACCAGCCAGAGTTAAACAATACTCAAAATTAAAAACCAGCAGCAGGATTCGGATACCTAGCTGCTTTTAATAATCCAATTAGCTAACGCAGTGTTTAATCGCTGATTCAAATATTTTGCAAGCGGTGTTAATCTCCTCACTAGAAACATTCAACGGCGGCAACCAGCGAAGCACGTTTCCACCGGTCCCGCAAATCAAAAGTAGCAACTTACTTTTAAGACAGGCGGCTTGAATATTGATTGCCGTCTGTTTGTCCGGTTTTCCATCACGCGTCAACTCGACACCCACCATCAATCCGTAACCACGGATATCCGCAGCCACAGAATATTTTGAAAAGATTGTTTCAAGATTTTGCTTGAGCTCATTCCCCATCGCCCGGGCGTTTTCAACCAACTGCTCGTTTTCAATTACCTCCAGCGTCGCTAACGCTGCGGCCATTGAAACTGCGGATCCTCCCCCAAAGGTTCCACCGTGAGAACCGGGAACCCATCGAGACATTAGCTCATGGGACGCACCAATTGCCGACATCGGTAACCCTGAAGCAATCCCTTTTGCCATGGTTAAAATATCTGGCCTGATCCCACTATACTCGTGTGCCCACATTTTACCGGTCCGTCCAAAACCCGATTGGATCTCGTCGACAATTAATAGAATTCCTGTTCGGTCACAAATTTCACGTAAACCCAAAAGAAATTCCGCTGGTGCCGGGACAAAGCCACCCTCACCGAGCACAGGCTCAATAATAATCGCGGCGGTCTCGTCCGCAGAGGACTGAGTTTGCAGCAATCGCTCAAGTTGCTCAAGACAAAAACGATTTGTTTCTTCCCGAGACCAACCATAATAAAACGAATTGGGAAAAGGGGAAAAAAAGACACCCGCCGGCAGCGGTTGAAAACCTTCACGAAAAACTTTTTTACTACTCGTTAGCGCCATCGTCATTGCAGTGCGACCATGAAATCCACCTTCAAACGCGATCACGTTTGGCCGACCGGTTGCGATTCTTGCTAACTTCACCGCGCCTTCGACCGCTTCCGCTCCGCTGTTAGAGAAAAAAAACGTCTCAATGGAAGCGGGAGTCTGAGCGCGAAGCGCCGTCGCATAGCGAAGCGTAATTTCTGGCAACATGCAATTCAGCTGCCCAAACAGCAGCTGATTCGCTTGGGCTTGAATTGCCCCTACGATTTGGGGGTGGCAATGTCCGGTGGCAGTGACTCCAATTCCACTAGTGAAATCAAGGTACCGATTCCCCTGATCATCAAAAATGTAGCTTCCTTCGCCGCGAACAATAAGCGAACTATTTAAACGCCCCCAAACATCTGACAGTGCTTGTTTACAAAGAGAATTTTGCATTGAGACGCGTCCAATCCAAGCCGAGTGTTCAATCAGGTAATTTTTGCTGGCCTTACATCAGCCGCACACCATGTTATCACGGATGGAGCATCTCAATAATGACCCGACCACATTTGTTACAATTCCGCTCAAATCAGTTGAGCGAATTCGATAATTTACCAATCTGAACTAAGTGGATGATAATTTGCGGCAACACAACCGATCGAATGCAAAAC
Source organism: Mariniblastus sp. (assembly GCA_028823415.1). Taxonomy (GTDB): domain Bacteria; phylum Planctomycetota; class Planctomycetia; order Pirellulales; family Pirellulaceae; genus Mariniblastus. The sequence continues at coordinate 9,729 of JAPKBL010000136.1, read as the reverse complement.
AAAATCCGCTCCTCAGATCGAGGGTGATTAACCGGCGCGACTTATTAAAGCAGGGCATGCTAGTTTCCACCCTGGCGGCGGGGATTCGCAGCAAAGCGTTTGGCAACGTTCACCAAAATATGATCACCGCAGGTTTAGATTCGCGTCACCGTCGAACAAGGGGACCAGAATACCTCGAATTCGATGGTTTAGGATTGGCAGAACTGGTTCGGACAAAACAAGTAACGCCATTAGAACTGCTTGAGGATGCGATTGATCAACTCCATGCAGTGAATCCAAAAATCAATGCCATTGCATCCACCTTCTTCGACGAAGCGAAACAAGCCATACGACGCGGTTTGCCAGAGGGCCCATTTAAAGGTGTCCCGTTTTTATTGAAAGACATCAGCTTCCCGATCAAAGGGAACGTTTCGTCCTATGGATCAAAATTATTCGAAGGCCGAATCTCCCCGTCGGACAGTACCGCGGTTTCCCGCCTACGCAACTCAGGATTAGTTTTCTTCGCCCGAACCCGCGTGCCGGAACTTGGAATCCTCCCAACGACTGAGTCAGCGGTCGGAGGAATCACCCGAAATCCCTATGGGCTCGATCGAACCGCCGGAGGTTCCTCGGGAGGTAGTGCCGCAGCCGTCGCTGCCAGAATAGCTCCGATGGCAAGTGCCAGCGACGGAGGCGGATCGATCCGAATTCCTGCGTCTTGTTGCGGCTTATTTGGGTTAAAACCAACTCGGGCAAGAGTCCCTATTGGCCCCGACCGTTTCGAGGCTTGGGGGGGACTGGCAACACTCCATGCCCTCACGCAAACGGTTCGAGACAGTGCCGCACTGCTCGATGTAACTTCCGGCCCGGCTCTGGGCGATAGCTACCATGCACCTCATTTTTCAGGAAATTTTTTGGAGGAGGTCACCAAGTCGCCTGGCAAACTGAAAATCGCCTATGTTTCCACGATGCCTCCAGCAGAAGACACCTCATCAGAATCCCAATTGGCGGCACTGGAAACCGCGACGCTGTGTGAATCTTTAGGGCACCAGGTCGATGATTGCACCGACTCCTTCGGACGCCTGTTCGAATTCAACCGACTGCGCGAGTCGCATGGCGTTTGTATTCTAGTTGCAATTCGGCGGACCATTCTTTCCCGCTTAAAAGAGCTTGGTCGAGAGCTTCGCGACAACGATCTCGAACCAGTCACGCGTTACTATTTCGATTTTGCGGCTCGATATTCTGGTGTGGATCTAGAGAACGCTCGTTCAACATTTTTTGACGCTGCGCGAACGATGGCTAAATTTCAAAAATCATACGATCTAATTCTGACACCGACCCTGGCGATTCCGCCAATCCAACACGGCAGAATTACACTCACGGGAATGGCTCAAGATGTGATCGACGGCATTTTAGAATTCTTGCCGTGTCCCGCACTTGCAAATTGGACGGGGCAACCGGCAATGTCAGTGCCGCTGCATCAATCAAAAATCGGGCTTCCTCTGGGGAGTCAATTTTTTGGCCGCTTTGGTGACGAGGCAACTTTATTTCGTCTCGCGGGACAACTGGAAGGTGCCCAACCATGGAAAAACCGTCCTCCCAATATCCTCACTAACTAAATTCGTCGCTCCTCCATTAAGATTCCAAAGGAATTGGACTGGTCGCAAAATCATGAATGTTGATTTGAAAACAAATGAACGGCCTCAGTTAAAACAGACGATCGGACGGCTCGGATTTTTTTCACTCGCCTTCGGATCGATGATCGGCGTTGGATGGATCACGGGCTTGCATGGCATGTTTCAAGACGCTGGCCCTGTCGGCACGATGATCGCTTTTGTGGCAGGCGGACTGTTGATGATTGTCATTGGTCTCTGCTACGCGCAGGCGATGAAAATTCTGCCGGTAACTGGCGGTGAGGTTGCCTACGCTTATAAAGCGTTTGGGACTGAAAAGGCGTTTATCGTCGGGTGGTGCCTTGCCATCGGTTATCTTTCGGTTTCTGCATTCGAAGCGGTTTCGATTGGGGTGGTTATTTCATATCTAATCGACATTAACGTCTGGCCGCTATATGAAATTGAGGGCACGACCGTTTTCGGATCACACGTGCTCTTGGCATTCCTGTTTACCGGAGCAATTGCCTTAATCAATTACCTAGGCGTTGGGCTCGCGACCCGGGTCCAAACTGTTTTGACGATACTGTTGATTGGTTTCGCCGCCGCGTTTGTCGTCGCTGGTTGCTCACAGGGTGAACTCAGCAATTTGAAACCAGTATTCGGAAATTCCGAAACGACAACCGTTTTAGCCGGAATTCTCGCGGTGTTTGTAACCGTCCCATTTTGGTTTGTCGGGTTTGATACTATTCCGCAAGCCGCTGAGGAACGTGCCGAAAATTTCCCCGCCAGTCGACTGGGTAAGTTGCTGATTCTGGCGATTGCCGGATCAACGATATTTTACGTATTGGTATTCCTCAGTGTCGGGATGACGACACCTTGGACTGAAATTGTCAATGAAGATCTGCCAACAGCGGCTGCCTTTCGGGTCGCCTTTGGGTCACCGTTTTGGGAGCGAATCGTTTTATTCGTTGGTCTGATTGGCCTGTTGACGAGTTGGAATGGGTTCTTCTTATCTGGCTGCCGAGTGCTGTTCGCGATGGGGCGAGGAAATATTATCCATCCCGCATTCGCCAAAACCCACCCAAAATACGGAACTCCGACCACAGCCATAATCTTCAGCGCATCGGTTACTTTTTTGGGCGCGCTAATTGGTAAACATGCAATCACCCTTTTCGTCAACGTCGGTTCGTTTTGTATTGCCTTGGCGTTTTTAGGCGTCGCATTTTCTCTCCCAAAAATCAAACATGATTCCAATCTCAAGAGTTCATTATTGAATCGATTGGTACCGCTAATCGCGGGAGTAGGAAGTGGGTTTATCTTGCTCGCGATGATAACGCCGGGAAGCCCGGCGATGTTATCCTGGCCAACCGAGTGGGGCGTCTTAGGCTTGGTTCTTCTGGGGGGATTCATCCTTTGGCTGATGTCCACAAAGGTGCGAGAGGACGTCTCTGAAGAGTCGCGACGGATGCTAATCTTAGATGAACAAAAATAATTGACCTAAAACATTGGTGAAAGAAATGAAATACTTTAAACTACTTGTCCCCGTATATTGCTTGCGACTTATTTATTGAGGTTTTTATGTTTTCCGCGCGAACGCCTACCAGAACTGGATTTACGCTCGTTGAATTATTGGTGGTCATTGCGATCATCGGTATCTTGATTGGCATGCTTTTGCCAGCGGTACAAGCAGTTAGAGAGGCTGCGCGTCGGACGACTTGCTTGAACAATTTGCGACAAATAAGTTTGGCAACTCATAACTACGAATCAGCTCAGGGAGTGTTTCCTCACGCGGGCGGAACCTCTGGTGAATTCTGGAATGACTTCCAAGAGTTGAGCCCACTTTACGGTTATGAAAACCTCGGGTGGGGATTCCAAATTCTACCGTTCATTGAACAGCAAAACGTGAGTAGCCAACGACAACAGGCCGGGCTTTTCAATGATGGCGATCCTAACGAAGTGAGCCCTGCCGTCATTGAAATTGAACAAGTGCTTTACACTTGTCCCTCGCGAGGCTCCCGTCTGGCAATTCATCCATGGTCAGCCGCACCGATGCCGCTGGGGGATTATGCCGGAGTCATGGGTCCATGGGCGGACGACCGTGGGGGAATCCCGGATTTTGGAATTAACTTTAGAAGCGACATGTTTCCAAGTGTCTGGCAGCAGTACAACGAAAGAACCTTTACCTATACGGGAATTTTGGTAAAGGGTGGACACACGTCGGTGGATGCATCTTCGATTGAGGTCGTAAAGTATCCCGGTGTTGGTTTTCAGAACATTTCTGACGGTGCTTCGAATACAATTTTGATCATGGAGAAATCAGTAAACCAAAAATATTATTCATTTAACTTCACGGGGCCCTTCAGCGACTGGTGGGATGAAAGTCAATTTCACTCAGCTGACTGGGCGTCGATGCGTGTAAATTCACTGGATGATCCCGACGATCCCTGGGGCGGGTGGCGAGCCGATGTCCCCCTGCGGTCCGACAGGGAGACACGACCGGCTGACTTATACGACGCCGCAACGGGACGGACGCGCGAGCTCGGTTTTGGCTCAGCCCATTCGGGCGTAGTCTGTGCCACATTTGGAGATGGATCAACGCGACCAATCTCATTTTCTGCCGACCGCATCACCTTAATCAATTTGGGACGCCGCGCTGACGGAAATGTCGTCGACTTCGATGGCCTCTAAATCGCACCATCATCGTGCGGGCCTCCCGGCACTCCTTGGATTTCATTTCTCAATTTCAATAGTTATAGACGCCAAGGGAGAGCTTCTTGAGTGAATCAATTTCGCACGCCCTCGTCAAAAGCATTGCAACTGCTCTTTTGGTTGCCACCCTCACTGGCTGCGACTCAACTCCCGATCCAGCCGACATGATGGCGAAGGCGACCGACTCCAACGTAAAAAGAGTCTCGAAGATGTACTCCATCTTCATGAAAAACAACGGTTGGAAAGGCCCAAGAAATTCCGAGCAATTAAAGGCGTTCATCGGTAAACAAAACGAAGACCAATTGCGGATGATGGGAATTGATCCGAGTAATCTCGATGCGATTTTTATTGGCGAACACGATGACCAGCCACTAAAAATTCGCTGGCATTTAAAAAGTTCAATGCTTGGACCTGCCATTCCAATTGTGTTCGAGGCAACTCCGTCAAAGGGCGAAGATTACCAAGTTGGATTTACAGGTAACACATTAAGGACGGTTGATTCGCAGGCCTACCAGCAACTCTGGGAGGGAAAGATGGATCGGTCAGGCAAGGGCAATTTAAATCGTCGCTAACCTATCCGATCCATCCAATAAGGCCGAGGGAGCCATCGAGATTCAATTGCTCTATCTCACAGACGCCACCGACTGCCGCCCCGTTCTTGATTTGTTTATCTTTTCTAACGGAATCAATATCTACATCGACCAATGGGTGCGCGACCTCGCCAAACTTTAAGGCTTAGGACAATAGCGTGCTGAAGTTCCCAATCTCTAAAAAATTTGATCTTTGGGCGGGGCCAAAGTGCAAATCCAAGGCAACATAGCCTAGTCCTTCCAACCCGCGACCGCCCCCGTCGCTCCGTTGCAAGCGGCACAGCCCCAGTATAAATCCCAGAACTTGTAATGTTCGTCGGTCATTTGTAGTGCCATCAATTTATTCTTTCCTTCAAACGCACGCTTTTCGATACGTTCTTTCCAAGCCTGAATTTCCTCAAGCTTGAGTTGATGTTTCGAATTCAATTTTTCACTAATCCATGCTCCAGTCACCACAGCAATCGCATTGAGGCGTCTCTCAGAAACTTGACTTAGTAAACCTGCTTGTAAACTGTCCTTAATTCCTTCGCTCGATTGTGTTCCGCTGACAACCTCGGTCTTGACCTTTCGACTCTTATCTCGCATTTGGTACGTAAGAAAAGCCTCAAATGTCGGATCGCACAATGGACAATCCAACACAAAACTTATTTTCATTCGTTGCTCAATAGTTTTGAAATCTTTCTTTTTTGACTTCTTACCTATGACACTCGCCACAATTTCGTCACTTACCTTGTCGCGATGCAGCCCCTCTAAGACCGCCTCAAAGATCGCTTTACAAACAGGATCCGTCCTCCAGTCGGATTCTTCAACAGACTCTTCCTCAGTGATGGCGGAAGACACATCCGTCACGTCCTGATGAGGCGACATCGCGAACTGAGATTCCACGTCCGCTGATTGGCTTAAGAATACTGGAGAAAGCTGTTCGACGTTGGCGGTGACAATGGCGACGAGGGCGACGAAGGAAACAGCGCCGAACAAGACAACGGCTTGTGGTTTAAAAAAGGCATCACGGTTCATCTTGAATCTCCATTATTTAGAATTCTCTTTAGGTAGGTGGCTAACTGAACGCCGTTTGACTACCCATGAGTCTTACTGATTATACGGTCAGTTACTCGGATTTTGCGTAACAAGGATGTAACAGCTCACCATCAAAAACAACTGCGGACAGACGGAGAGAGGGCGAGTGCCGCCAGGGTTCTAATGTACAAAAAACCGTTAAGCCAACAGGCACAAATCAGGGCAACGAATACATTCCCTGAAACGATCCAATGCTCTACAGCGGGCCGTGTGACTCGAGTAGGCATTCACGAATGGCGTCGATGACTTCGTCGCTCGTCGTTGCTGCGCGGGCTTTCGACAAAAAGTCTGTCTTCTTGCACAACCGAGAAAGTTCAGCCAGAATTTTCAAGTGCGTTTGACGGTTGTTGGGGGAACCGGTCGTAAAGAAAAACACATCCACTTTTTCTTGATTTGCGGCAGCATAGTCGATCGGCTTCGCAGTCGTCAGAATCGCGATCGCCGAATCCGCAGCACCTGCCTGTGTCAGTGTCGCATGCGGTATCGCAACGCCCTCTCCAACGGAAGTATTTTGCAATTGCTCGCGCTCCCAGAGCGCCGAATTAATCACAATTGGACTAATCTCAGGGTAGTGGATCGATAACCGATCGGTTGCCGTTCGAAATAAATTCTCTTTGTTGGATCCCTCGATATTAATTTCCACGCATTTCGGATCAACAAAACTCAACAGGTCGAATTCCTGCTCAACTGGCAAGTGTTCGATGTCAAAGGCTTCGTGAGTTTGCAAAAATGGCGTTTTCAGCCAGAGGACCGAGCACTCAGCTCGTCGCGTGAGGTTGTCTTTTTTAGTCCCCACCAGGTGGCCAAGCAAGGTTCGTGTAGGAGCGGCTCCCATGATCATCAAATCATAGCCGCCGGTAATTTCCCCCACTGCATCAAGTTCGTCTTTCCCGTGGATGACCACCGCTGATGTCGGACTAACGCAAAGATCCCGCAGCTGGTCGATATAATCCGCCCGCGCCTGGGTGCTCAACAGATCCTGCCCGTCGCCTGCAAAACAAATGAAATTCAGCTCCGCATCATAGAGCTGCGCCAAATGATCGGCCGTTGTAACGACCAGCGAATCATTAGGGCCTGGCTCAGCGAACACTAGAATCTGGCGGATATAGCGCACTCCCGCATCCTTAAAGACCGCCAGATTGCACCCCAAATGGTCCTGCAGCCAGCCCAGAGGATTTTGAAACGTAATCCCAAACCTTCGACGCCCTGCTGCCTCCATCACCACCCATTCACAATGCAATCGACTGGCAACTTTATGGATGGTACCAACGACATCTCGCGTGACGGCTTGGTCGTATTCCAAATCGACCTTCTCCACCTCGGCCATGGCGTGAATTCTACGATGCAAAGCGACCGACTGCTGATCGTCCTCTAATGCATCGGCAAGGTAGATTTGTTCCGGAACCGCGGTAACGTGCAAGACCTCAAGCTTACGACCGTGGGCAAGGGAGGCACCCATTTCGACCAGCGTTTCCGGCGATCGCTCACTACCAAACAGCGGTACAACTACCGCCGCCGCATTGGGCAACTCTTTTTCGAGTTCCGAGGCGTGGCCGACGTTCACATCGGACAGCAAATCATGACGTCTTCCCATTTTTCCGACGACGCCGCGACGCGAAGTCTGATTTTTTCCATAACTAAAATACGACGCTGCTCCGACGACGACGATGCAGCCAATTGCAAACAGACTCGTCCATCCCATCGCCGACAATAAAACGACACCACTGATAACCCCGAGTATCTGCATCAACGGATAGAGCGGCGAGCGAAATCGGGGTTGGTACCATTGACTGGCAATTTCTCGCAGCACAATGACGGTTCCACAAACAAACATGAACGCCAAGATCATAAACGCACTCGCAAGTTTGGCTATTTCTGCCACCGGCAGGAATAAAATAGTCAGCGTCATGACGAACGCCGTTAGCAAGATACTGATCACCGGCGTTTTGAAAAACGGATTAATCGCTTTGATCGCTTGGGGGAGTAGTTGATCGCGGCTCATTGCAAATGGGAAACGAGACGCAGCCAACAAACCGGCGACCGCCATGGAGATCATCGTGACCACAGCCAAGACGGCTGCAATGGAGCCTGCCGTCGTTCCACCCACGATGCTGGCCAAAGTGAAAATCGGACGCAGATCCGGGTCTCCACTTCCTCCCGCGTTGGTCAGTTCGCTCATCGGAACATTCGTTACCAATACCAAAACGACGAACACATAAATGCACATCACAACGAACCAAGATATCAGAATCCCTAAGGGAAGATTGCGATCTGGGTCTTTGACTTCTTCTGCGATTGCCGCGATTTTCGTCACACCGGCGTAGGAAACATACACGAATGCCGTCGCTGCAAAAAAACTATGAAACCAGTAATCGGTCCCCTCCATGCCTTTGTGCGTGAACCCCACATCGAGAAACTCCAGATTCATCGTCTTGAGGCCAAATAGCGCCAATACAATTAACGCAACCAAAACACCGCTAACAACAAACTTTTGCATTTTGCTGATGATGCTAACGCCAACAATATTTAAGGCAGTAATCACAACCAGTAACGCCAATGGCAAGATGGTTTCGGAGACACTGTCGAGTCCGCCGGAGGGGTCCAAAACGGCAAGATAGGCGCCAAAACCGACAAGCGCAAAGGCGCTTTTCAGCAGCATCGTCAACCAGAGTCCGATGCCCGATATCGTCCCGGCCAACGGCCCGAACGTTCTTTCCAGATAGATATAAGTTCCGCCAGAGGTCGGCATTGCAGTTGCCAACTCGGATTGGGAGAGTGCAGCAGGCAACACGGTCAGCCCCGCCACCAAATAGGCCAACCAAACCATGGGGCCTGTTTTTGCAGCGGCCAAACCGGGCAACACGAATATGCCGCTTCCCAGCATCGCACTAATGCTGATGGCAACCACCGCCCCTAGCCCTAATCGTCGTTCAAGTGTTTTCAGTGGATTACCTTAGAACCGAGAATACTCATCATCGAACACGGCATTTAAAAAAACCGGAATTCGATCGCACAGTGCGGTGTTTACCGCATAATTAATTCGGAGTTTACCCCTTTATTAAATAATAAAGATAGTGCAATGATAATGCAATCAATGAAATTGCCGCGCGAAACCCGCGTTGCGTCAACGTCGGTCGCTCTGGCAACTGAAATAAATACGGCTATCTCTTGGCACAGGCTTCGTCAAAACCCCGCCCTTTTTTGGTAAATTTAGGTTTTCGGCTAGGGCACCACATTTTAGAACGAAGATAAGTCACAGACGTTTACCAAGCCAAAATCCCGATCCCCGGACCTCTGGAGCACTGCCGATCACGATACTGAGCGAACAATAGCGTGCGCTTAAAATCCTGGATGTTAACGACAGATAACGACCGGACCGAATTCTTGAGACCTACTGCGGGCATTTTTCGCATAGCTTTCGATTAAATTTCTTAAACACTTGTAGAAGCATCATTTTGAGATTCGCGTTGATCGTTCTTATGCTGTTTACATTTACTTGTTGCGATTCCTCGCCAGAGCAACAGAGGGATGCCGAGCCACAGAGCACTCTCTAAGCGGACTCGTTCCGCAAGGCTGCGTTGCACAGAGATGCCATAACGCAAATGATAATCGCCGATGAGTACAATGCAGGCTAAGACTTTCCCCAGTTTCATGCTGGTACTACAATTCCACGCATGAAAAACCAATTGATTGCAATCGTCACTCCATGCCTCCTTCTGCCCACGCAAACGCTGTTCGCTTGAAACGCTGTTCGCTTGAAA
>JAPKBL010000135.1 GCA_028823415.1 Mariniblastus sp. | reverse complement strand
TCTTGCTTGGAATCTTCTTGCTTGGAATCTTCTTGCTTGGAATCTTCTTGCTTGGAATCTTCTTGCTTAGACCCTTGTGCCGCTTCCTGCTTGTCTACCGATTCGGAGCTTTCCGTTTTTTCTTGTTTCAGAGCTGCCATCGCCTTGAGAGCCTCTTCGCTAGAAATCTCTGGCTTGGGCTCTGCACGCTTCGCCTCTTTCGGAGTTGAAAGAACTTCTTCCTGCGATGCGTCCGCGGGTGATTCGACAGCAACGACTGGTTCTGTTTGTTTCTCATTCTCCTGGCCAAAACAAGTAGCCGTCGGCGCAGCAAAAGAAACTCCCAGACTCAAACAGATGAGGGTAACGAATAATCGTTGGACCACAGAACTCTCCTTACGGCGTAGCCTAGCAACTTCGGGTTAGAGAAATTGGAGCAGCGACGTATACAACGGACGGAATTGAAATTTGATCGCAAACGGCATATTCTGAAATTTCGCCGCATTCGTCGGGAAACTTTCTTTATTTTAGCCGTACCCCATTTGTATCGACCAAACTTGTCAGAATTAACAAACCAAGACAATTGATTCATAAACCTTTGCAAGACTTCCTAACCCTCACAATGTTATCCAATCTCAAGGCATCTCGTAAACCGCCACCCATCGGTAAATACCGTCTTGTCTCGATTTTTGGGGAACCTAATTGAAATATGCCAGTAAATAGCCAAAAAAACTCTAAAAATCTGCAGATGGCCTCACGATTGAAAGCGTTAATCCCACTACGTTTCCCGCCCCAACCCGGAAACCTGTAATTTGTTCGCTTACGCTCCCTTGGGTCAATTAATTGGTTCGATACAATTTGTGATTGAGCGCGACTGTTTCTCAAATTCGTTCATTTTTTCTAAATCCAACATGATCCCAAATATTCTCGCTGAGCGTTACGCATCCTCCGAAATCAAATCCATCTGGTCTGCCGAGGGCAGGGTAGTACTGGAACGTGAACTTTGGATCGCGGTCATGATTGCCCAAAAACAACTGGGACTGGACATCTCCGACGAGGCGATTTCGGCTTACCAAGCGGTTAAAGACCAAGTCGATCTCGAATCAATCATGGAGAGAGAACGCGTCACCCGCCACGATGTGAAGGCAAGAATCGAGGAATTTTGTGACCTCGCAGGCCATCAGCACATTCACAAAGGCATGACCTCACGCGATCTGACTGAAAACGTTGAGCAGTTACAGGTATATCGTTCTCTACAGATCATTCAAACGAGAACCATTGCTTCTCTCGCCCAACTCCGTGGAGCGGCAAAAAAGTGGCAGGACTTGTTCATCACTGCTCGAACTCACAACGTCGCTGCCCAACCGACGACTTTTGGGAAACGACTCGCTATGTTTGGCGAAGAATTACTCGTCGGACTCAACTCCCTGGAATCCCTTCTTGAAAACTACTCCGTTCGCGGGCTTAAAGGCGCCGTTGGAACCCAGATGGATCAGCTGAGCTTATTCGACGGGGACTATGAAAAATCCAATCAGCTAGAATTATTGGTGGTAGAACATCTAGGAATCCCCAAACGATTTGAAAACGTAGGGCAAGTTTATCCACGAAGTCTCGACCTCCGCACCGTCAACTGCCTTACTGAACTGGCCAGTGGTCCCTCGTCGCTTTGTAAGACCCTGCGACTGATGGCGGGTCACGAAACGGCAAGCGAAGGGTTTGCAAAGGGGCAAACGGGGTCCAGCGCGATGCCTCACAAGATGAACTCGCGCTCAAGCGAGCGGGTTAATGGGTTTCACACGATTCTCAAGGGATATCAAACAATGGCCGCCGGTCTTGCTGGCGACCAGTGGAACGAAGGGGATGTCTCATGTTCCGTCGTCCGTCGAGTGATGCTGCCCGATGCATTTTTCGCGATTGACGGATTGTTTGAAACCTTTCTGACCATCCTTGGACAGATGGACGCCTACCCAGCAGTTATCGAAAAGGAAAACAATCATTACCTGCCATTCCTCCTGACAACGACGATTATGATGGAAGCAGTCAAGGCAGGCGTCGGTCGCGAGACCGCTCATCATGCAATTAAGCAACATGCCGTGGCCACTGTCAACGATCTTCGGAATGGGACCATTTCGGAAAACGATCTGCTCCATCGCCTGGCCAATGACGCGCGTCTACAACTTGACGAAGCGAAACTCCGTGAGATTCTAGAGAACGGACGCAACAACGTCGGGGCAGCGCAACAACAAGTCCAACAATTCACCGATAAGGTTGATACTTATCTCGAGAAATTTCCCGAGGCCGCACAATATAGGCCAGGCGGAATTCTCTAAAACCGGTCTCCGGCGGAGATTTCTTTGGAAGTGAAATCGGATTGAATCGAGCCGCGAATTGGCAGCCCAATTTAGAGCCCGAGAATTCCTTCTTCCGCGTTTTTCCCAATCTTACTTCGAAACGGTTCCTTGCGTTGGAACCGTTGCAATTGCTGTTCGCAAATGATTTTTTTCGCCGCGGGTGCAATCTTGAGTGCTTGCTTCGCCCATTTCACAGCAGAATCAAAATCTCCCGTTTCGGCGAAGGCCGCCGCGAGAGTGTCGAGCTGGTACCAATCCTGATAGTTGGTCAGACCACAGGCTTTTTTTGATTTCTCAACCGCCAGCTTTCCATTTCTAAACGACTCGTCCGGGCAAGTCGCCAAAAACCAAGCATGTCCGTTTAAGGCTTCATCCAGCTCCGGAGCCAGTTTTTCAGCCGCCTTAAAATCGTTCGCCGTCTTCTGATACTCTCCCATTCCAAGCCAAGCAACCGCTCGATTAGAGTACGCCACCGCACTCTCGGGATCTAACTCAAGGTGCCGCGTGTGATCGGCGACCGCTTGCGAGAAATCATTTTGTTTCACGTAACAAACACCCCGATTGGCATAGGCCAGCGGTAAATCAGGGGCGTACTGGAGCGCACGATCAAAATCACTAATCGCCTCCCTGTTCTTACCCTGTTTAAACAAAATCCAACCCCGCGCGTTCAAAGCCATCGCATTTTTGGGCTGAAGATTGACCGATTTGTCAGCCTCTTTAAAAGCTGTCTCAAAATCGTTCCGCAATAAAGCGAGGTTGCACAATCCCACGTACGCATCGGAGAGTTTTGGATTCAGTTGAAGGGCGATTCGGTAATCCTCTTCCGCTCCCTGTAAATTTCCAGCATTCAATTTTGCACTGCCGCGACTGACAAACCAGATCGGATCTTTTCCATTGAGTTCAATCGCTACATCGTAGCCGGCAATCGCCTGCTCAAAATCACCGAGTGCATAAAACGCCAAACCAATGTTGAAATGTGCATTCGCTAACTTCGGGTTGATTCGAATCGCCTCATTGAAGTCTCGCGCCGCGAGCAGGTACTTACCTTGAGATTGCAACACGACACCACGATTCATCCACACCACCGGATTATTGCGATTGATAGCAAGTGATCGATCCAAATCCGTAAATGCGGCGACTAAGTCGCCTAATTCGCGAGATACCATTCCCCGATGAGCATGGGCGATCGAATCCTGACCGTTGAGCTCGATCCTTTTTGAAAAATAATCCTTCGCATCCGAAAGATCCATCAAATACTGCAGCGGAAGCCATCCCTCGATGTTATCGAGCATGCACCACTTTCCATCGACCCGGGCAATGGTGTGAATCCCTCCCTCAAAAACTTTGCCCACATCCTCTTTTTCGTATTTCGTTGCAAAATTTGCAGTCGCAACAACACGATCACCAACCTCCTGAGCTACCGAGGGAACGAACCAAAATAGACACAAAAGCCCGACGGGAACGGAAAAACGAAGCGGTGAATTCATGGAAGAAAATTTCAAACAAACAGATAGGCGACGCCTATTAGGCTAGATCGAAAACCGCCAAAACGCAAATGATATCCGGAATTTTGAAAGTTATCCATCTAACCACGGGCATCTCAATTCGAAGCTACTTACCAATACAAAATCTACCGAATACTAAATCGAGAATATCATCGGTATAAATTGCTCCAACGACTTGCCCCAGGGCTTCCAATGATCGCCGGATCTCCGATGCCACAAGCTCATCTCCCAGTTCATTTTCGACGGCATCCTTCGCATGTCCGACCGCCGCCGAAGCGTCCCGCAGGCTCTCCGATGCTCTTAAAACAGTCGTCCCTACAATGGACTGGTCGGCAGATTGAGAATTGATAACGGCCAAAGTTATCTCATCGCCTAATTGATCCAATCCATCTCCAGATTGACTGCTTGTGGCCACAATAGGGCCATCGAATCCGCTCGCTCGAATCTGATGGGTCAGTTTTGTTAATCGCTTGGAATCCGCAGAATGCAAATCAATTTTTGTCAGAACAACGAGGCACGCGGTCGTTAGATGAGACAATTGTTCTTTCTCCCACGGAGTCGGTGCTCGCAGGCTATCGATACAAAATAAACGAGCGTCCGCTTGCTCCTGCTGCTCGATTCGATGTTGCTGGGCTTGCGATGAAACGTACTCCGCGCGCTCTTCAGCGCCGGCAGTATCAACCAAATCAAGTTTCATCGACTTCAAAACAAGCACCCCCACCACAAAATCAGTCGTTGTTCCCGCGACTTCCGTGACAATCGACTGCTGCGTGCCGAGCAACGAGTTGAACAGACTGCTCTTGCCCGAATTAGGCTCGCCCCACAATACCACTCGAGAAGTATCAGCTCCTCGATCGCGGACACTGATTTGACGCTGAACGGTTTCTAACTTCTGTTCCGCACTCTCGAGTTGATTGAGCAATTGATGACGCGTGATAAACTCAATGTCTTCTTCTACAAAATCCAACCCAGCTTCTAATTCAGCGAGCGTGCCCATCAAATCATCTCGAATCGAACCCAGAGGCCCCGCCAAACCGCCCGCCATCTGCCGCAAGGCGGTGTCGAGTTGCTGTTCACCCGATGAATCAATGACCGCTAAAACCGCCTCGGCTTGAGTGAGGTCAATCCTGCCCGAGAGAAACGCCCGTAACGTAAACTCCCCCGGTCGCGCCAGCCTCGCACCGCAATCACAGATTTTATTCAAAACCATATCGAGCACAGGGCGGGAACCAATCAAATGGAACTCGGCAGTCGGTTGCCGCGTGTAACTCCGTTTCGTCGGCCAAAGATACAAATCGACATCGACTTCTAGATCATCGTCGATAGTCATTCGACCATGCGTCGATGTTGGCCGGATCTGGTTGGGAAACCCAGGTGAATCAGTAATCTCGAATAGCGTTTCCACCAATGCCAACGTCCGCGGACCACTGAGACGCACAATTCCCCTCAACCCCGGGCCTGGAGCCGAAGCGATCGCTGCAATCGTATCGTCAACATCTAGCGAAACCATGACTCAGTTACCGCGTTGCTTCAGCTTTTTCTTCCGCTCCGCATTTCGCACTCGACGCGTCTCGGCTTCGGAATCGCGTTTTTCTGATTTAGCAGCCTCCGCCTTTAAAAGCTTCTTCGTTGCTCGGGTGCTTCCGCCGTCCAAAACAAGTTTGTCGGTATTCAAAACGGGCTTGGGTAATAATTTTCTCTCAATGATTCCCCAGAGGCTCGACGTAATAAAATAAATACATAGACCTGCGGGAACTTTAAAGAACATGACGCCCATGAAGACCATCATGAAAGTCATCATCTTTTGCATCATCTTCTGCTGATCGTCCGTCGGCGGCGGGGTAAACAATTTCTGCTGAGCAATGAATAAAACCATAGTCAGAATTGGCAGGATGTTGAAGTACGGCCCCAGCCAACCGGTCGGCGCCGCGAGAACCGAGGGCATCCAGCTCTCCCAGTAGAACAGCTGATCCGGCGCCGCGAGGTTACTGCACCATTGCATCCCCGGAATGAGCGGTTGATCACGCAAGGCAATATCCACATTCAAAGCTTTGTAAAGCCCGTAAAATACCGGCAACTGGAAGAACATCATGAAGCAGCCACCAAACGGATTGAACTTATACTTCTGGTAAAGCTCACGCTGGGCTGCAGAACGTTTTTCCATGTCGTCTTTGTACTTATCAGCAATCTCCTTCATTTGTGGTTGAAGATGCTGCATCATCTGAGCATTCAATGCCGCTTTACGAGACAACGGGATCATCAAACTTCGCACCAGGACCGTCAGCAGGATAATGGCGAGTCCGTAACTCGTCTTGAAAGTTAGAATGTAAAAGAAGTGCAGGACTTTGAGCAATACGATGGAGCACCAAGAGAACCAACCAAATGTTCGCACATCACTTAAGTCGTACTGCTTCAGCACAACCGGGTCCTTGGGACCAATGAAAACGTCAAATGATTTGATCAGACTACCGCCGGGGGCGAGATCGGCTGGCGCGACCATTTGGAATGTGCAATCGACAAGCTTTTGCAGTCGCGCATTCTTTGGGATTTCCGGAAGCTTGCCCTCTCGACTATTGACGTATGCCCACACGCTGTTGGTCATGAACTGACCGTCTGTGGGAATCATTGAGACATTAAAGTAATGCGAATCAACACCCACCCATTTGAGTTGCCTGGCCCGCTCGTCGTTGGAGCCAGGATCGCAGATGAATTCAAATTTCGGAATTGACTTTTGAGCTCCCTTTACGATTTCCGGGCACCCGTAAAACACGTATGAATTTATGCCGTTTGCACCTACTACATCGCGTGCACCGGCAATGTAACCAATCGCCGTTTGGCGTCCGTGAATTTTATTGGCATACCACCATGTCTCCGCGGTCAGCCCGGTCGGACCATCCATTTTGTACGCTAGTTTCTGCGCCAGATCCGAGCCATTTTTTATTTCAATTTCAAGGTTTAGATGAAAAGTTCGGGTGGTCAAATCGGCCGGTGCATCAACTTGCACCTTCGGCATTTTGTACCGTTTAAAAACCGTGATCGGCCCCTGATAACCAAGTGCCTTCAACTTGGCTTCCGACAGTTCAAATTTGAGTTCAACCAAATCCGCGGTAGCCTTGGAGACCTCCCAGTTGGCATCCTTCATATCGCTATCAAGGTCAGGCCACGCTTCATCAATTGCCGCAGGCTTAACCAGCGATAGGATAAAGGATTCGGGGAAATCATACTGATCGTCCACAATCCCCGGTTCGGGGCGAATCACTTGAATCGGCTTCTCAGTCAAACCGATTTCGAAATGCATTTCGGCGCCATTTCGTTTCACCGAAATCTTGACCAAACTGTTTGGCTTGGTCCTGTTTTCTAAATAATCTTCGAAATCATTCGCCGAGGTAACCGGCTCATCGTCGACAGAGAAAATGAGATCCCCCACCAACACCCCTGCAACCGCAGCCGGCGTTCCCTCACCAACGGTTCGCACGCGAACGCCCTCAGATGTATCTTCGGGATCAAGACAGCCAAGATAGCCACCTTCCCAAATTAGATCTCGATACGTAAAGCGACCGTTAGCATCGCGGACGTTCAACTCAACTCTTGAAATCGTTCCTCCACGTTTATTGATCGTGACCAAGTATCGATCCAAGCCATCGGGATTCAGTGAACCCATCGTGACAAATTCGTCCGAGAAGACTCTTGGCACCGCGGCGGCAGCGGGAGTCGTTTCAGCGTCTGAATCACCCGGTGCCGTTGCGCTCGGGGGAATGACTTCAGGTTCCCCCAGAGCGTTGGAATTACCTTGGGAATCATCCTCGGTGTTTTCGACCTGCTGGGCAGCATTTTCTTCTGGTTCTGGCTCGGGCATAAGGTAATTTTGCAGAATTACCGCCGTCATCATGAACGCTGATGAAAACAAAAGAAAAGTCAGGAAACGTCCGCTATTCACGTAATTAATCCGATGTGAAAAAGTGTTGTACCGCCACAAAGCTAGTGATTGAAAATTAGTCGAAAGCAAACTTCGGGAAAGCCAATACGTTGAAGTCTCTCGACGCACACCAGCGGCCGCGATCAAGGCTTACCTATTGTCTGATCATCGACATAGATTGGAAAGGGGATTGCAGGCGGTTTTTTAAGTCGCAACCTATTGAAATTAGCGATGTTAACGCCCAAATACACCTTCGTCAGGCGTAGAACTTACCCAAATTAAAGCGGTTTCGCCGCCCGTGTCGGTCTTTCACACAACTCGCTGTTTCAAGCGTTGCATACACTGGAACGATAAATCAAGGTAGCGACAGCGATTTTACCGGCCCTCTAGCAATCGATCTCCCAAGAAATCGTCCAGCTCAGAAATCCTCAAGATCTTCATTCGTGTCGGTGCCGGATCGTATTCGACTCGTCGGAATTCAACCTCATTTCCTTCGAGTATCACATAACTACCCCGTGGATCACTGTCCCGGGGCTGGCCCACACTACCGACATTGATCATCAGCTTTTGCTCACCCAAGGTGTAAGTGTTGCTAATTTCGCTCGGTGAGTAAAACCGGAAATTCTCGGTAAAAACACCCGGAACATGCGTATGTCCCTGAAAACAGTATTTCTGAATGAACCCAAAGATTCGCTCAATTTTCCGTTGGTTATAAACGTCCTCGGGGAAAACATATTCGTTCAAGGGGCTTCGAGGAGAACCATGTACAAACATGAAATCACCCTCGCGATGGGTACGTGGGAGACCGGCGAGGAAATCCCATCTTTCCTTTGCCCCGTCGTGCTCGGTTTGCTCTAGCTGAGAACGAGTCCAGAAAATTGCGCGTTCAGCACCGCTACTAAAACCCTCCGGATCAAAAAGAGCGCCGTTGTCATGATTACCAAGTAATGTCAAAGCGAATTCGCGACAACTATCGATGCATTCTCGAGGATTTGGACCGTAGCCAATTACATCACCCAGACAGTAAATCTCGGAAATCCCCTGAGCTTCAATGTCGGCAAGAACAGCGGTTAAGGCCTCGATATTGCCATGGATGTCGCTGATGATAGCGCGTTTCCCCATCAAGCATCCTAGAAGAGCGTTAAATGATCAAACTGGCGGAAACTCAGTTTCGTCCCAGTGAAAAAGGGGCCGCAAAACCGCAGAACCGTAACAACGTGGCCTCATCATAGTCACTTTGGCGAATGACGGGAATCACAATCAGGAATGAAAAACAGTTTTTTATTATCGTCCGGTCATCAACCGGTCACCCAGCATATTGTCCAGTTCCGGAATTCCATATATTTTTTGACGCGTTTTTTCAGCATCGTACTCGACGCGGTGATAGCGGACTGATCGCTCTTCTGTATCCAGAACGACGAAACAGGATCGTGCGTCACCATCTCTCGGTTGGCCCACGCTTCCAACATTCAGCATGCATTTCCCAGCATCAAGCCGAAAAAAATGATCACACTCATCGGGAGAAACGAACGCCCCGGACTCGGTAAAGATACCCGGAATATGGGTATGACCCTGAAAGCAGACATTCTCGAAACGGCTCATTAATATAGCTAATAAATCACGTTCGTAAACGGTTTCGGGGAACACGTACTCATTCGTCGGATCTCTCGGTGATCCGTGCACAAACAAATACTCACCCTCGTCATGCCGACGAGGCAATTCGCCTAGAAAATCCCACCGCCGATCCGCCTGCTCCAAATCAGAGGTCTCTTTCTCCAATTGCTCGCGAGTCCAATAAATCGCTTTCATAGCAATCGGATTGAACCCATCGGGATCAAAAATCGCCGCCTGATCGTGATTTCCGAGGATCGTTAACTGGCAGCGATCCATGACGCAATCGAGACACTCCAAAGGATTTGGACCATATCCGATGATGTCGCCCAGGCAAATAATCTCATCAACACCGATGTCACCAATCCGACCCAGGACCGCAGTCAATGCTTCAAAATTTCCGTGTATGTCGCTGATGATTGCCCGCTGCACGGAAAACCCTTTTGATTTAAGATAAAAATGGCGAGCGACCGAACCAACAAAAACGCTGATTTCCGGAAAACTCGACCTCTCTCTATCCACATTACGATTTGTTAGACTGATAAGACTTAGAGTGCCAATTCGCTAATTATAGAATTGACGCCCGAGACGCTTTAGAAATAGTTCGACGCGATAGTCTACAACTATCGTCAATTCTATGCAATTGATTTGACAACTCGTAAAAACATTGTGGTGGAATCATTTGTAACGGTCGTTTTAACTGTGCAAATTAGTTGATCTCTGATTTCGACTTTATTGTCAGTTCGCCCGTATTTCAACACCCTTTCGACTCACCATTATTTTCCAATCGGCTCATGGCATCGCTTACACTGGCAATTGACTCGTCCTCGACGGTGATTTCGGTCGCGATCGTTGAAAATTCCGATCCTGTCTTCGAGCTTGATTCAATACAATTCCAAGACCAATCCCAAACGGTCAGCGTTCGATCCAATGCCGGGGATGATGATTCACTCCCCCACGGCTATGTTCGCAAGCGATCCAAAGGAAAAAGCAAAACCTCACGAATTTTTCCGCCAGGCGCTTCTACACTATTAGCTCCCATGATCAGGGCAGCCCTCGATCAATATGGAACCTCACTGAAAAACATCGATCTCATTTCTGTCACTAAGGGCCCGGGTTCCTTTACATCACTTAGAGTTGGTGTGGTAACCGCCAAAACAATAGCCTACGCCATGGATATCCCGGTTCTCGGGATAAATACTCTAGAAGCACTTGCCTTGAGCGCCGCGGAATTGTCAGCCGCCCACAACGATTCCGGCCTAGCTCACACGCTTAAAGTTCGACCCGTGATCAACGCTCAGCGAAAACAACTTTTTTCGTCGTACTACGAAGCACACCAAGCCCCCCGTTCCATGATGCATCTAAAAGAAATTTCCCCCAGCGTGATCGCCGACATAGAAACATGGACCTCGACCATCGCATTGGGCGACTTGATCACTGGACCGGGCGTCCCAAGTTCCTTCACCGCCGAAGTTGCGGCACAGCTCGGCTGTAGCTTGCTCGACGAACAAGACCGGAATTGCTCAGCTTCCACGGTCGGCCGACTCGCCAGAACAAAATACACAGCCGGAGAGCGTGAGAGCCACTGGAAGTTAGAACCAATTTACTTTCGGCCCAGCACCGCCGAAGAAACCTTCCAGCAAAAGCAAACGGGAAACGAGTCCTGATCGTTACTAACTCGAACCAGTTCAACGCGATCAAGCAAGGCTCTTTCGTCTAAGTCGACTGACATCGCACTGAACAAGATGGCCATTTATGTCGTAAGATCCATGGGGCGACTTTAATTCATCGGAAAACTTCACCGCCAATTGCGCTTGAAAAACCTCGCACATAGGTGTTTTCATTTTTCCATGGAACTCTATAATTCATCATTCGGTACATCCACAAATCAGCATTCAGGCAACATCCATTCGTTGTCTTGGAATATGAAATTGGACCTTTAATTGGACCTTTAATTGGAGTAACAATGCGTATCACTTCTATGTCGTCACTAATCGTAGCAATGCTGGCGATTACAGTATTTGCTATCAATGGCTGCGACTCAAGTGTTGGAAATGGAAAAACAAACGGCGGTGCGGCAACGGACTCCGACCATGACCACGATGGGGACCATGACCACGATGGGGA
>JAPKBL010000030.1 GCA_028823415.1 Mariniblastus sp. | reverse complement strand
ATCGTTGCTGCCTGATCGTTTCGCTGTCCACGAATCGCGAATTTCGTAAGGCACCTAGCCTATCCTTCAAGACGACTTGGCCGGCTAGTCAAAATAGTTGAATCTGCGTTCGCGTACGCCTCGCGGAACATCCGAGACTTCTCGACCTCTGATGGGCGTTGCTGCGTTGCGTCTCAACTGCACTCCCTAAGTCACTTCAGCATCGTCGACTGACAATCCCAAGAACCAGCAAGCAGACGGTTGCGAATTAAATTGAATTAAATTAGATTCGGGAAAACACTTCTTGGGAAACTCCTATGCTGTCAATGATTTTTGCCGAAACGCAATACCGCAACCGATATAGCGGGCTTTGATTTCGTAACTGCGCAGGCCCGCTTGTATTTCAGCAAATCCCCCGCACACTTTTTTGAAAGTGCACCGTTATGCCCAAAACGACCGCGTTCCATCCGCGATTAGAGCCACTCAACGAAACAAAAATATGGAAGAACTGGTCCGGCTACCTCGTTGCCCCTCAGTTTAAGTACTCGCTCACTAACGAATACTATGCGATTCGAAGCTCCGTCTCTCTGCTCGATACCTCCCCATTATTTAAATACCGAATTTCTGGCACCGACTCAGTCCGGCTTCTCGAGCGAATCATGTCGCGCGATATAAAACGAT
This sequence comes from Mariniblastus sp., assembly GCA_028823415.1. Lineage (GTDB taxonomy): Bacteria > Planctomycetota > Planctomycetia > Pirellulales > Pirellulaceae > Mariniblastus. Next base: position 44,767 of record JAPKBL010000030.1, on the reverse strand, counting down.
GCAAAATGGGGGGAGCTCAGTACACCGTCTGGTCTGATGAGAAAGGATTTGTGATTCAAGATGGCGTCGTTTTACGAACTAACGAATTTGAATTTTTCTTAACGGCGGGCGAGCCGACGTTGCGCTATTTCCGATCAATTGCCAAGCAGATGAAACTCGACGATGTAGCAGTCGAAGACGTATCTGAGAAATATGGCATTTTAGCGTTGCAGGGCCCCCACGCTCATAATGTCATTTGTCAATTGACCCAAGGCGCTACTGATCTCAAGTATTTCGAGGTGGTCGAGTCTAACATCGGCGAAACCGATGTCATTATTTCACGCACTGGATACACAGGGGACCTTGGGTACGAAATATGGATTCCCTCCGGTGACGCCTTATCCGTATGGGACGCGCTAATGGCTGCCGGAGAAGGATACAACATCGCCCCCATTGGAACGACAGCCTTGAAAATGGCCCGCGTGGAAGCAGGTTTGCTGTTGCTGGGCGTAGATTTTGAGACATCTCGATTTGCCTGGGTCGATGCTCAACGTGAGACTGCAATCGAACTGGGCTGGTCGTGGATGTTCCGTAATTTGGAAAAAGATAGTCGAGATTTTATTGGTCGCTCGGCGATTGAAGCCGAAATTGAAAATAAGACAAGTCGCTGGAAGACGGTGGGACTCGAAGTGGACTGGCATAGTTACGAAGCCGTCCATTTGGAGGCAGGTATTTTACCACCCAAGAATGATCTCTACCGCGAAACAACGATGAGTATTTATCGGCGAACCGAAACCCCCTGGGACTATGCAGGATACGCAACTAGTTTTCTGTTTTCCTCCCTTTTGCGCAAGCCTATCGCCATTGCGAAATTACCGCTTGACCTGACAACCGCCGGAACAGAAGTTGATCTAGAGGTTTCCGTTATTCGCAAGCCGGTCAATGTCTTAGCCAAAGTCTCCTCAATGCCGTTCTTTAATCCCGAACGCAAAACCGCACCGATGGGAGGTGGAAAATGAGTAACTCCAAAAAGTACGATGCAATTGTTATTGGCGGTGGACACAACGGTCTCGTCAACGCGGCCTACCTCGCCAAAGCAGGTTTGAAAACGCTCGTGTTGGAGCGCCGACATTTAGTAGGGGGAGCCGCGATCACAGAGGAGCTCGTTCCTGGGTTTATGTTCACCACGTTCTCCTACGCCATCAGTCTGATGCGACCGGATATTGTTCAGGACCTCCATCTGGCCGACCACGGTATGATGGTGTTGCCGCTGGTCAACACTTTTCAACCCGGTTTTAACGGTGAATATCTGCTACTTGGGGCAGACGCCGATGCCAACTTTCATGAAATTGCAAGACATTCCCGGGAAGACGCGGAGTCGATCCGTGATTTGTCACATCTGATTGACCGAGTTTGTTTCGCCCTGAAACCGCTGATGGATAATATTCCGCCGAACTGCTTGAGCGATGACCCCCTTGAACTCGCAGCAATGGCAGGGCTCAAAGAATACATGGCCGGACTCGAACCGGATGTCCAGACGATGATTGACAAATTTGTGAATTGCAGTGCTGCAGAGATTCTCGAGGAATATTTTGAATCCGATCTGGTCAAAGCGCTGATCGCATCCAGCGGAATCATCGGCAGCAAAGTCGGCCCACGCTCCAAAGGATCGGGACTTGTCTGGCTGTTTCACAAAATGGGTGAATACGACGGCGTTTTTGGTGAATGGGGTTTCCATAAAGGAGGTAATGGAGGTTTCACCGAAGTCTTGGCCAAGGCCGTCGTTTCGTTCGGCGGAACTATTTTGACCGACGCGGATGTGGAAACCGTCATTTATGAAAATGCTGTTGCCACGGGTGTTCGGCTTTCCAATGGCGATGAATTCCTTGCCGAAACCGTAGTGAGCGCACTCGATCCACGACGAACATTTACCCAGTTAGTTTCACCCAACGATTTGCCAGAGTCCCTGATCGAGGCGATTGGCAAGTATAAATTCCAGGGCACGGCGGCCAAAGTGAATTTCGCTCTGTCCGATCTCCCAAATTTCCCCGGTCTGGAAAATCGAAAAGACATCTATATGGGATTCACGAATCTCGGTCCTTCAATCGACTATCTCGAGGAGGCATTTGCTGACTGTGAGGCTGGAAGATACAGCAAGAAGCCTTTCCTCGACTGTTGCGTGCAATCCACGATCGATCCAGACATGACCCCTCCCGGTAAACATATCATGTCTTGTTTTGTGATGTACGCGCCCTACCATTTATCCGAAAGTGACTGGGATACAGAACGTGAAAATCTTGGTGATGCGGTTCAAGCAACTCTGGAAGATTTTTTCCCTGGATTTGGTTCTTTGATCCTACACCGCGAAATCGTGACGCCACTGGACATCGAAAGAATCGTCGGACTCACCGAAGGGAATATTTTTGCAGGCGAGTTATTCGCAGATCAAATGTTCTTGAATCGCCCGGCACCGGGTTGGAACCAATACCGAACCCCCATCGATGGCTACTATCAATGCGGTTCGGGAACTCATCCGGGCGGCTGCGTGATTGGAGGGCCGGGAAAATTGGCTGCTCAACAAATTCTAGGAGACCGAAAACGTGATGGTTAATAGATCTTTCTAGCTTCGAAAAATCTCACATCTCATGGACACTAATTTTATAAGTTTGATTTCCAAACCGGGCCAAGGATACGGGGCGTCACTCACCCTGCTTTACAGGCCAATCCATCTCACAGACTCCCCATTGGCCGCGATTTTCATCGACCGATATAACCAATCCTGTGAGTTGATTTCCAAATTTGGCCTGCGTTTTTTCGATCAACTCGCGACCGATGTACTGCGCCATTAATTCCGCGGTCGTGTTGGCGACAGGCAAGAGAACACAGTCCTGTTGTGGGAAAACCCAGCGACGGTCTTCAAACCTAACCACCACTTCTTTCTCAACTTCGGCCACTTGGATCGTCGGATGCAATGTCGGCAAGACAACATGGTGGTCCAGTCGATTTACAATCTCCTGCAAGGTATCTCGCAGTGCAATAAAATCGACAACATAACCGTTTTCGTCGAGTGCACCGCTGACTTCACATTTAACCCGATAATTATGTCCGTGAATGGACTCGCAAATATTGCCATCGAAGGTAATAAAATGCGCCGCACTAAAGACAAGATTATCTTTTTCAAGTTTGACTCGAAATGTATCACTTTTCATTTGTTTACCTAAACGGTGGCTTGATGATTCGATTGTGAATTCCAATAAATAGACTCGCTGCAATCAGATCAGCCGTAGTCCCGGGATTTCGTTGATGACCATCCGATCGCAACCAAAAATCGAGTTCGGAAACCAATTTCCAATAATCGTTTTGGCATTCCAAGATATCTCCCGTCCGCTCGCCATTTAAAGCGCCGACAGCTTTGGCAGCAAGCACCTGAGAATACTGAGCAATCTCAAGACCACACTTCCTAACAATTAGACTATCGGGGAATTCAGCCATCAACGCGACATGCGCGTAAACAATTCCCTCGGTTAGGCCGCCCAACAAAGACCGACCCTTCTCGATCAAAGGGATCGCAATTTCAAATAACAACTGGAAACCATCCGAGTATTGCCGGGCGATCAGATCTCGATCCCGCGCCAATTCCATCGCTTCCATCAAATCAACGGAGTCTCTTGCGGGCGCCAGAACATCCAGCTCCTGAGAGGTGCCCAAACCGCCAGGATGCGCCAAACGAATTGCTTCGTAAATCTTCACTCCGTCTTCGTTACTCAGTCCACTCAAAAAACTCGAAATACGATCAGGACTCAACGGCCCAGCTGAATCCAACGCAACCAGTTTGGCCAGCGGCACCAACAGCAAGATGATTCCAAGATTAGTATTAGTTCCGACGATTTGCGAATTGGCACTCACCGCCTGCAAAACCGTTTCACCGACTCCAGCCTCTGGCAAGCGATCAATCGCATTGCCTAAAACCACCGCACTGGTCGCAAAATCGACCAACGTAACATCCTCAAAATCAGCACTGCGATGAACATTGCCGGGCTTTGGAGCAACGACTTCAAGCATACAAGAAAGTGTGGCCAGTCCGCCCGGAGAGAGAAACACTTCACTCATGCTCGATGCCGAGATAAAAATTCTTCAACTAACTGCTGGACCTGCTCGGACTCATCTTCAATTACATAATGGCCAGCGTTGGCCATTTTATGCACTTCGGCCTGAGGCCAATGTTGCTGAAGCCGGTCCAGGCACTCTGGCCGAAAACACCAATCCTTCATCCCCCAGACCATCATGATCGGCCATTGTGCAACGTCCTGAAGACCCGACTCGATATTAGCCAAAACATCCCAGGTCGGGTGGTTCTTGTTAAGCGGAATATCTTTTACAAATTTGTAAGTCGCGATCCGATTTGACCACCGGTCATAGGGTGCCAATAATCCGTCCGCGACGACTTTAGGCAATCCACCTTTTTGCTCTGTTGCCATAAACGTCGCCGCGCGGGCGAATAAATTTAAACCTTGCAAACCGATTTTCCCAACGACGGGCCAGCGACAAACGCGGATTCGAAACGGAATATAGGGTGGTGGAAACGCAGCCGTGTTGAACAGAATAATCTTTTTAAATCGTTCTTTCCTCGCTAAAAGCGATCCCAAACCGATAGCGCCACCCCAGTCGTGAACCATCAGTGTCACATTTTTTAAATCAAGCTCATCAATCAAGCAGCAAAGATTATCAATATGGTTCTGCAGGCGATAAGGATAATCCGCCGGTTTATCACTCATCCCACATCCAAGATGATCCACCGCAATCGCGCGGCCACTCTCTCCAACGCTATTCAACAAACGCCGCCAATAAAACGACCAGGTAGGATTACCATGCACCATCAAGACCGGCTCGGAACCGTCTCCGCCGTGGTGGTCAACGTAATGAATTCGATGTCCATCTACGGTCAAATAGTTGGCTGGAAACTGATATTCGTCTCTCCAGCTGGCAGTTTGGTTCATTAAATTCGACTCGGATAAAACGGGAGAATACTCACCCAACTTGAAATAGGACCGCGGTGGAAACATGGCACATTGCCAAACCAAGAGGGTCGGGAATCACGATGGAAGAATCTTAGCAGTTTATAGGATGTTTTCGTAGTAACCACATTGGTTCCTGCGTCACGCCAGTCGAGATTGAAAAGGCGAGGAGTAAGCTGCCCGTAGGCGACCTCGACTTGCTGAAAAATCACCCTAATTTGGGCGCTTGGCTAAGCAACTTCGCTGATGACCTCAGATTCAGGTTTTCGGCACTCAATAAAGATCGAATCTGGCTTTCTCACCTGGCCTTCGACTGAGTCAAGCTGGTAACTCGAGTAAGCTTCGATCGAACTTTCAACCGCAGAGCAAACCCGGAAACTCTCGAATCCAATCAACTGACAAATCTCACGAAGAGAATACCGATCGTACATCCAACGGTGAATCTCGCCCTGGCTCCGAAACATCCCTTCGTCAAATGCCGCTTCCGCACTGCGGCCTAACGTCCAACGAACAAAACGACGCGCCATCCGACGACGAAAACCGACCGTCGACTCTTCGAGTCGGCTCAGCATACTTCCTTCTCTGCCGGCTTTCGACGCTGAGGGTTCCTGACAAACCGCCAATTCATCACCGACGCGGGATTGAACGAATTCAGCGTTTTTGATTTCCTGACGGGACATGTAAATTCCCATCTGACCACCTGATTTCTTGCGAACCAACTGATCTAACAACTCCATCTTCATCCAGTTGTAATTGACCGATGCCGTCTCGTCTCCGGCCCATGCCTGCTGGTGAGTTTCCAAGTAAAGCCGCGCAATGCGTTCAAGATCGGGAACGACCACTCGCAACACCCCACCAGGCGACAATACACGATAACATTCCTGAATCAGCTGCTTTCCCTCGTCCGGGTTCAAGTGTTCGAGGACGTGCGAGTGATAAACCGCATTGAAACTCGACGCCTCAAACGGTATCCCTAAATTGATATCATGAGAAATTACCTGAGGGTCGTTTGATTCTAGATCAAGGTTCGTCCAAGCCGAATGATACCGGCGGCCACAACCAAGGTTCAGGCATCGATTCAAAGAAACTGGAGATTTTACAATAGATTTAAGGGACATCAAATTTTTACCAGTGGAGATTTAATACCGATCCGGCCGGTATAATCGATCCGATTCAAGAACAATGAAATTCCGTTCTTCTTCACATACTCATCTATCGCGCGACGACACCCTTCCCAATGGCCATAATCATCGATAATGATCACGCCCCCGGGAACGAGCAAAGGAAACAAGTACTCCATTTCGCATCGCGTCGACTCATACCAATCGGTGTCCAGCCGAAGCAAAGCAATTTTTTCAGGCGTTTTGGTGGGCAATGTGTCTTCTACTTTGCCTTTGACGAACTCCATATTTTTCCCGTCATACCCAGTCTTTCGCATCGTCTGTTTCACTTGATTCAGTGGCGAAAAACACCAGATGCTTTTCTCATCAAACCGATCCTGATCATCTAACAACTGCTTTGCCACCTGACCTCGAAGATCTACGTCTTCCTCAGACGGCTCGGACATTCCTTCAAATGTATCGTACATCCATAACGTGCGATCCATCTCGTCAAATTGCACTAAAATCTGCGCCGTCGCAGCCATACTTCCCCCACGCCACACGCCGCACTCAACACAGTCGCCTTCAATTTGATTTTCAACAATGTATTCAACGGCACTGCAGAGAGCAAAAACTCGCTCGGGCGAGGTCATCGTTAGCTCGTGCACAGATTGGTAAATCCGCAGATGTGAATCAGCAACATCTGGAAATTGAGTTCTTAGCCGGGCGATCGGATCTTCTGATTTAGAAAGTCTTCGTCGCGCCGATCGGTTTGGGCGTATATGATCTAATAACGATTTCAAAATCGATCCTTCGATTTAGTTTTAAAGCAGCATGGTTAAAAAAGCTGACAAGTCCGTAATTCTCACTGCAGGCAATGAAGTCTCTGTAATCAAAGACTAATTGAACGGTTTTTGCAATTTTTTCCTAGATCGAATTTCACGCTGTCATTCCAATTTTGAGTCGCTGCCCCGGCGGATCAAACCGCAATTAATAAACCGACACCCACCACCGCAAACGATCAGTATTGGAAACGCCTTGGCTGTAAGTTAGATTGTCGGCCAACTCCGTTCGAAAACCACGCACGCTAGCACTCCAGCTTCGAGCTTTTATGGCACTTGAAACCCCAATCGCATTTTGCATTTTCAATCGACCCGCGGTAACGCAAAGGGTCTTTGAGGTCATCGCCCGCGCAAAACCTCGCCGGCTATTGGTGATTGGCGACGGAGCCAGATGCGATCGGCCCGACGAAGCGTGTTTAGTCAGTCAAACTCGCGAAATCGTTGAAAATGTAAGCTGGAATTGTGATGTTCAGGTGAATTACGCGGCTCAAAACATGGGCTGCAAGAAACGCATCGCCTCAGGTCTGGACTGGGCGTTCCAACAATCAGACGAACTGATCATCTTGGAAGACGACTGTTTACCCGACCTCAGTTTTTTCAGCTACTGTAGTGAATTATTAGCAAGATATCGCAACGATGATCGTGTCATGATGATCAGCGGGGATAACTTTCAACCTAAACAAAGAACCCACAACAGCTATTACTTCTCACGCTGGGCACATATCTGGGGCTGGGCAAGCTGGCGACGGGCGTGGGAACATTTTGACATGGAGATGGCGACGTGGCCGCTCGCGAAAACCAACCACACCCTCCGAGCCGCCTTTAGCTCCGACGAAGAATATCGAGACTGGGAGCCACTCCTCGACCGGCAACATGCAGGAGAAATTGACACATGGGATTTCCCATGGCAATACGCCTGCTGGGCCAACCACGGACTGAGTATTATTCCCGAGAAAAATTTAATTTCGAATATCGGATTTGGTCGCGATGCAACCCATACCCTCGATCCCGAATCTCATCTCGCCAATCGCCCAACAACCCCTATCGGTGAACTAGTCCACCCCGCTTTTGTCCTCCCCAACCACGAGGCGGATCAACATACCCTGGAACAAATTTTTGGCCCGATGCTATCACCTAAGCCTCCTCTTCCAAAGCCAAAATGGTATCGACGACTTATGCCTTCTCGCAAAGTGGCTTAACCGATGACGCCAAAGCATTTAATCTCTGGATCCAAGATACTGAAAATCGCGATCTTTTCGCCCAATGCGACGCTTGTCCCGCACTTCCCAACCGAACTTGACATCGCCCAGCAGCACCTCGACGCCGGTCACGCTGTGGAGTTTTTCAATTGTACAGGCCAACTTCAGAACTGCGACCACAATCCCGATCGGCTACCCGACCTCTGCAGTGACTGTGTCGGTCGTCGCGAAATGGGACTTGCGTTACTCAATCCCAAAGTGGCGTCAAACGCTTTTAGCGAGGAACTCAGTACGGAAGTTCCCAACGACTTCGAAAGCCTGAAAGATTTACTCGCCTATAAAATTCATAACTTTGAAATTGGTTTCGCCGCGTACTCCTCCCTCGTCTCATACTGCCGTGACCCGGAACCCAACCTGATTCAACATCGCCAACAGCTCAATCGATTCCTGCAATCCGCTGGACAAACTTACTATCAAACCCTCAATCTTCTTTCACGGCGTTCATTTGACCGAGTCTACGCATTTAATGGTCGGTTTGCGGCATTGCGTGCAGTGTTTCGGGCTTGCCAAAAGACTGGCGTCGATTGCTTTCTTCACGAGCGAGGCTGTGACCTTCAGCATTTTGATCTATTTGAAAATGAACTACTCCATGATATCCAATCGACCGAAAAGGTAATTCTGGAATACTGGGAGTCCGCAAAGGATCGCCCCGATCGCGAAACGATCGCCTCCAGCTGGTTTCAGGATCGAGTGGATCGCGTCGAAAAAGTCTGGCATTCATTTGTCAAGGATCAGGAACCTGGAAGACTTCCTGACACATGGGACCCTAATCGGAAGAATATAGGAATATTTTGTTCTTCCGATGATGAGTTTGTGGCCATTGGCGAGGCCTGGAAAAATGAAATCTACCCCGATCAAGTCACCGCAATTCGTAGGATTTCCAAAGATCTGTACAAATCCAACCCGGAGATACAGATTTATCTTCGCGTTCACCCCAACCTCGCTTCTGTCGAGAACGAGCGCAAAACGTCAATGCTATCCCTCCAATCACCCAACCTCACGATAATCGCTCCGGATGCTGACATCGACACCTACCAGCTGATGAGGTCGTGCGAGAAGGTTGCGACGTTTGGCTCGAGCGTCGGTTCCGAAGCCGTTTACTGGGGCATCCCCTCGGTCTTGCTCGGCCCCTGCCTCTATCAGGGTTTAGGCGGGGTTTATCGAACAAACTCCCATGAACACACCCTCGACTTACTCTCTACGTCTCTGGAACCACAAGAAAAAACGGGCGCATTGAAATACGGATTCTGGTTCCAAACGCGAGGCTACCCACACCAGTACTACACGCCCACGGGGCTTTTTGACGGCCAATTCAAAGGCCAGACTATCTATGCCCAGCTCCCCAAACTCTCTCCTTGGGCTCGGCTCAAAAAAAACACGAGGCGAATTCTATCTTCTCGCGCGCGATCCGAGAAATGACGCAGGGTCTCCTTAGAAGATTCCTGAAAACCCCGCCAATCAAGAGATAGCTTGCCAGCGATTAATTGCCAGCCACGCAATAACGCCGCTGTTTCGATTCGTATTGGAGAATTTTAGGGTGTGGGATAACTTAATAAGGAACAACGATCAATCTTGAGAGGGACAAGGATGTTCTGGCTAAAAAATAAAACGGTACTCATTACTGGCGGCACCGGTTCTTTCGGGAAAAAGTGTGCTCGCTACCTTCTCGAAAACTCCGAAGTCAAACGACTCATCATCCTGAGCCGTGACGAGCAAAAACACGTCGACATGCGTCGCAACTTATTTCCAACCGATCAGTTTCCGCAAATACGGTACTTCATCGGGGATGTCAGAGATGAGGCACGACTCCGCCGCGCGTTCAAGGGCGTCGATTTTGTAATTCACGCCGCGGCGATGAAACATGTCGATGTCGCAGAATACAATCCGCAGGAATGCATTCGAACCAATATCGGTGGTGCGGAAAACGTTATCAATGCAGCCTTAGACTGCGGTGTTGAAAAAGTCGTTGCGCTTTCAACCGATAAGGCCGCGATTCCAGTCAACCTTTACGGTGCGACCAAATTATGCAGCGACAAGCTGTTCATTGCCGCCAATTCTTTGGCCGGGGAATCAGGAACTCGCTTTTCAGTAGTCCGCTACGGCAACGTCTGGGGCAGCAACGGTTCCGTCGTTCCATTCTTTCAAAAACAGGCCCAAACCGGGGTCCTCCCCATCACCGACCCCAAAATGACCCGGTTCATTATTACCCTTCAGGAAGCCGTTAACCTCGTCATCAAAGCATTCACACGAATGGAAGGGGGCGAAGTTTTTGTTCCCAAAATTCCAAGCACTACCATTTTGGACATCGCAACTGCAGTCGACTCGACATGCAAAACCGAAGTCATTGGCATTCGCCCCGGTGAAAAACTTCATGAGTGCATGATCCCTGCCGACGATGCTAGAAACACCCTCGAATTCAGCGACCATTTCATTATCCAACCAACCTTTCGAAGTTGGTCGGGCACTCCCCCTCACTACGCCAACGAAGGAATACAGTGCCCCAATGGATTCAGTTATTCGAGTGACAACAATCTAGCGTGGCTAACCATTGACCAACTTCGCACGATGATCGCGACCGAAATGGACCAGCCAAAAAAAGAACAACCTTTCGTCCCACAGCCAATCGTCCCACAACACGCAGCCTAAGGAACCCGTCATGTTACCTTATGGAAAACAAACCATTGAAAAAGACGACATCGAAGCCGTCGTGGAAGCATTGCAATCCGACTGGCTAACCACCGGGCCATTGGTTTCCACATTTGAATCTACTTTCGCCCAAGCCGTGGGGTCTCGGCATGCGGTTTCGCTTAGCAGTGGAACCGCGGCACTCCATGCCGCGATGCACGCGGCCGGAATCGGCCGCGATGCTAAGGATGAAGTAATCGTTCCGGCCATCACATTTGTCGCAACTTCAAATGCCGTTTTATATCAAAATGCCAAACCTGTTTTTGCAGACGTGAATCCGGAAAACCTGTTAATTGATCCGGCCGACGTAGCTTCCAAAATCACCCCCAATACCAAAGCGATTGTCGCGATGGACTATGCCGGACAGCCGTGCGACTATGCCGCCTTGCGGACTCTGGCAGATCAACACAATCTGATCTTAATTTCCGACGCATGCCATTCTCTAGGTGGCGCCGTTGGCGGTAAACAGGTGGGAAGCCTAGCGGATTTCACCTGCTTTAGCTTTCACCCCATCAAACAGATCACTTCTGCCGAAGGCGGAATGGTGACGACCGACAATAGCCTCGCTGCAACGGCGATGAAAAATTTTCGAAATCACGGAATAACAACCGATCACCGCCAACGGAAATCTCAACAACAACACCAATATGCAATGGAGTCACTTGGATTTAACTATCGATTGACCGACTTGCAGTGTGCACTAGGGCTCTCACAACTAGCAAAACTAAAACGATTTACACGTCGCCGAAATGACATCGCTCGTTTTTACCGGTCTCTTCTCGAACCGATCGAACACGTCCGTCCACTTAAAACACGGTCTGGAATCGAGCACGCCCACCATCTTTTTGTCATTCGGTGGGACCGGCATTCCACCGGACTCACGCGGGACAATGCATTCGAACAACTTCGCGAGCGGGGAATCGGCGTCAATGTCCACTATCAGCCAGTTTACCAGCACCCTTATTATGTCAATCGTTTTGGCGACCAAACGGGCAACTGCCCTCAGGCGGAACAGGTCTACCAAGAAATCCTTTCCCTTCCGATCTTCCCTGGAATGAGAGAAGAAGATGTTCGTCGCGTGGTCGAGCAACTGCAAGCGATCACTCAGGCACAACCCCGTTCTCTTCCTAAGGCCGCCTAGCTCGATGAAAACCGTTGCCATCATCCAAGCTCGCCTCGGAAGCACGCGACTTCCTGGTAAAGTCCTCCGCCCTTTGGGAGGCAAAACCATGATTGAATGCGTGATGCAGAGACTCGCAGATTGCAAAAAGATTGACCAGTTAGTCATCGCCACAACGACTCAGCCCGCCGACCGAAAATTGATCGAATTCTGCCGCGATCGCAATTGGAATTTCCATGCAGGCAGTGAACACGATGTCCTCTCTCGTTATGTAGAGACAGCCGAAAAATATTCTGCGGATCAAATTGTCAGAATCACATCGGATTGCCCACTCATCGATCCCGGGCTCGTTGATCAAACGGTCGACCGAATGGACACCGTTCGAGGAATTGACTACGCCTGTAATTTTCACCCTCATCGGAGATTTCCTCGCGGTCTCGACTGCGAAGCGATGACACGCGAGACGCTCACACGAATTGACCAACTGGCAACAACGGCACAATATCGTGAGCACGTCACGCTGTATGCCTACCGGCACCCCGAAAAATTCACGATCGCCTCGATTAACCAAACGGATGACTGGTCTCACTTGCGGTGGACCGTCGACACCGAAGACGACCTAACGCTCGCTTCGGAAATTTATCGCCACTTCGGCAATAAACCATTCGACTGGAAACAAATCATCGAGGCCTACGCCACCCATCCAAGGTGGATAGAGATCAATCGCCACTGTTTGCAAAAAACTGCTTAATGACCACGTTTTTATGTCCATCAATCGACCCACACTTTTGATACGTGCCGATGCCGGCCCTGCAATTGGCACACGGCATGCCATGCGTTCACTTTCGCTCGCACGGGCGTGGACGAATTCAAGGGGCACCGCAGTCTTGGCATGCGGCTCACTGCCCCGAGGACTCCTCAAGAAAATTGCTTCCCAACAAATCCACTTCATTCCCCTAAACCATTCAGAATGCGATCAAGCAGACGCCGCCGAAACCTATCGAATTGCCGCCACGTTGCACCCCGATTGGATTATTCTCGACGGAAACCGATTCCCTGAAAACTACCTCGCGTTCCTTAAACAGGGGCACTCGAAACTGCTCCTCATCGATGACCTAGGCACGGCGTGTTCGCCGCTCGCAGATATTGCCTTAAGCCAGACGATCTCCCAGCTCACCGCCCAATCCAACCACCCACTCCGCCCCCCCATTTCGCTCGGCGGGCCAGAATATGCCTTACTTGATGAATTCACCACGAACCGTGAATCCTCGCTGCCTACTCCCAAGAAAATTGCCGCGGAAGCCAAGAAAATCCTGGTTTCCTTCGGAGAACGAGACGAAGAAAACTGGACCCTCAAAACGCTGCAGTCCATTTCTGATTTAGAACGAAAACGCATTGTCGTAGATTGCGTGATTGGTTCAAAATATCGTCACACCGCGGAATTGAGCCAGTTTAAAAAACGAGCCAATCTCAATCTAAGGCTTCATCGAAACCCCGACCGCCTGCCTCAACTCCTCTCCAGAATCGACCTTGCGATCACCTCCAGCGATGCCACATTCCAACTGGCCTACTGGGGCGTCCCCGCCATCATCATCAATCCACTGGCCAGCGAATCCCACGCTAAAGTATTCACCGACAACCTTGCACTCCAATTCAATGGCCACACCACGCCTTCGAGTCGCCAAGAATTAAAGCACACAATCAAACAATTAATTGCAAATGCAGGCCAGAGGAAATCTATGTCCGAACTGGGGCAACGCCAAGTTGACGGGGACGGAGCCAAACGTGTGGTTCGCGCCATGAAAACCGGCAATCTCAAGTTGCGAACGGCAGCCTTCGAAGACTACCAAATCATTTGGAACTGGCATAATGATCCAGAAGTAAAGTCCGTTGCTTTGGCAACCCCCAACCGCTCGATGGATGAATTCGGTTCCGAATTCCAAACGGCAGTTGCTTCCAGAAACACGAACTTCTGGATCGTCGAAAACGTTGCCGGAAATCCAATTGGATACGCTCGCTTCGACGATATCGACGGTGAGCGAACGCCGAAAATAAGTATCATTGTCGATCACTCGCAGAGGGGCAGGGGAGTCGGCACCGCGTTAATCTCGCAAGCCTCCGAAAAATTCTTCCGTGAAACAAACCATTCCAGCATCGTCGCTCAAATCCGCTCAGGAAACATCGCGTCGGAAAAAGCATTTCGAACCGCCGGTTTTTCGGGAATTCAACCCGTAATCGTCAATGGGAAAATGGCGATTCAATTTGAACTGAAACGACCTTCAGGAATCCCCCTTCCGCTCCCTGCGGAACGTCAACGAAGATCCGCCTGAATCGTTCAACCTGAGGAAAAACCAAGTCTGTCTTTAATCCCAATTTTAAGTCCTCGCAGGGCTTTGGGGCCACACACTCGACCACCACGGCTTGGTAATTTCAATTGGCCTAGGCGGTGGCAATATCGAAAAATGCCTTAAACGCGCGCGAGCCGACCAAGGCCCCGATTGTTTATTCTCCCGTGAAACTTGGTAACCTCCCCCTGGGTAGGAGCGATTCGAACGACTGAAAAAGCGATGGGGAAAGCAAATCACGGCGCCACCGACAGCGACTAGAACAATCTTGCCATCCAACGCGCGCGATTTGCAGATCGAGACATCAAACAGGATGAAAAATCCACACGCGAAAACGTACACACTGCAGCCAGAATTGGGACTTAAGCCAGTCCACCTAACCTAAGCCAGTCCACCTAACCTAAGCCAGTCCACCTCAATAAAGTGCTATCGGCTACTGCCACCCAACAAAACCCGCCTGGCCCCTGCCTCAACCCGAAGCAAGTGGCATAAAGCTCGTCGAGACGCGCCGTTCTGTTATCAAAGCCCGCTTTCGCAGGCTGACTATTTCGCTATCGATTCTCTAAACCGGCTAGCGGAATTGATTGGCGTTTGAGAATCCACGCAAAAAGATTAAATTTAGGCAAGCTCGATGTTTCATCGCTAGCAACGATGTTCGAGTATTTGCAAGGAAGCATTTTTACAAACAGGCATCATGAAAAATCTCAACCGAGCGTTACGGATGACGCTCAAATATCGATGGTCTTTGCTCGCCTCTTTTTTTTGCAGTGCGATGGTTGCGATTCTATGGTCGCTGAACCTCGGTGCGGTGTATCCATTTGTCGAAATCGTAATCAAGGGAAAATCGCTTCATCAATGGGTCGCTGACGAAGATATCGAGTCACAAAAATTAATCACCAGCAGTCAAAACAGCATTCGAGAACTCGAAGCAGCTCTAAACGCAAATGGTGACTCAGGCGAATCTTCCAAAATTCAAAGCCAGATTAATGCAAATCGTTACGACATTCAGATTCAGGAAACACGTACCGCAGGCCGAGCCAAACTGGCGCCATACATCAAAAAATACGCGCCAGAAAAACCATTCACGACGCTCGCCTATTTAATGGCGTTGATGTTCTTCGGAACCGTACTTCGGGGAATGTTTCTGATGGGAAGTATGGTTTCCGTTGCCCGTGTGGGTCAACGCACAATGCTCGACATGCAAAATTGTGTTTTCCGAAATGTGCTGGACATGGAAGCCTCGGAATTAGGAGTCAAAGGAACTGGTGATTTAATCAGTCGGATTCGAGGTGAAACCGGGGCGATCTGCCAGGCGATCACGACGCTTTTCGGTAAAACGATTCGCGAACCACTCAAAATGACAGGCTGTTTAGTCGGTGCCGCATGGGTGAATTGGCGACTGCTGTTATTCTCCCTTTTGATCTGTCCCATCGCCGGATACCTGATGCTTAAATTAGCGCAGGTGACCAAGCGGGCTAACAAAAAAGCGATGGAGGATTCTGCAAAACTTCTCAACCGCCTTTACCAGGCTTTGACTTATATGCGCGTCGTCAAAGCATTCACCAATGAAGACAGTGAGCGCAAGCGATTCGATTCGGTTGCTAATGATGTCTACAAAAAATCAATGCGCATTTCAGTTTTCGGTGCACTCTCGCGGATTAACAACGAACTGCTCGGGGTCAGTATGATCTCCCTTAGCGTCCTTGCTGGCGGGTACCTGGTACTCAACTCAACGAATTACCTATTTGGAATTCGCATGTGTGACGCCCCCATGGGATTTGGCAGCCTCATGATGTTCTTTGGTTTTTTAATTGGCATTGCCGATCCACTCCGAAAAATGGCAGACGTCTACAACATGATTCAGGGCGGAGTTGTGGCGGCTGACCGAGTCTTTCCTCTCATTGACCAAATTCCGGCCATCCGGGATCCGAAATCGCCAGTCGAATTCCCCGAAGGCAAACTGGACATTGAGTTCTGCGATGTGCATTTTGAATATGAACCAAACCAACCTATCCTTCGAGGAATTAGTGAACAAATTTCGGCAGGTACCTCGCTGGCAATTTTGGGGCATAACGGTTGTGGAAAAAGCACGCTGATCAACTTGATTCCGCGATTTTTTGAAACAAACGGAGGAATAGATCAAGCAGACGGGCAAATACGCATTGGTGGCCAAGATATCCGCGACTACCGTGTCAAAACGCTTCGGCAAAAAATTGGATACGTGACGCAACAAACGATGCTATTCAACGATTCCATCTCGCAAAATATCGCCTACGCTAAACCGGAGGCAAGCCACCAAGAAATCGTCGCAGCGGCTCAAAAAGCTCACGCCCATGAATTCATTTCCACGATGGAAAATGGATACGAATCGATGATGGGAGAGCACGGTGGAAAACTCTCTGGCGGCCAACGGCAACGGATCTCACTGGCCCGGGCCATCCTCAAGGATCCCGAAATTTTGATTCTTGACGAAGCCACCAGCCAGATCGATCCGGAGAGTGAAAAACTTATCCACGAAACACTTGCTGAATTTATCAAAGGCCGCACCACGGTCCTAATTACACACCGCATGTCCACGCTCGAACTAGCTGACAAGATCATGATCATGCGCGAAGGGCAAATCGTCGACTGCGGAACCCACGACCAACTCCTCGCTCGATGCCCCGAATACCGCCGCATGAGAAACCATCCAACTGAGGAGGCCGCCTGATGAGTGCATCTGCCCGCAAATATCATGAATCGCCACAGCAAGCCTCGCACCGGCAACCTGGCCTCACCACCAAGTTCGAGCAACTTCAACTTGCGACAGATATTATAAAAAATGAAGCGGAAGCATTAAAGAGACTGGCGTCCAACCTCCCGGATGACTTTTGCGTCGCAGTTGACCTTTTACTTGAATGCCGCGGCTGTGTGATTGTCACGGGAATTGGAAAAGCAGGTTGGATTGGTCAAAAGATATCCGCCTCTTTGGCGTCGGTCGGCGCACGCAGCCACTTCCTGCACCCCGCTGAAGCAATCCACGGCGACCTTGGAAGAGTTGGCCCGGAAGACATGATCCTCGTTTTCTCAAATAGTGGCGAAACAGGCGAAATCCTAAAACTTCTTCCCTCCTTCGAAAAGTTTCAAACGCCAATCGTTTCCATCACCGGTCAACAAGACTCAACGCTTGCCGCCCACAGCGCAGCAGTACTCAACTACGGAAAAACGAACGAAGCCTGCCATCTCGGACTCGCTCCGTCGACGACCACCGCTCTGATGCTCGCACTTGGGGACGCATTGACTCTAGTCGTCTCAAAAATCAAACATCTCCAAGCGGATGACTTCGCGAAATTTCACCCCGGAGGCTCCCTCGGAAAACGGCTATCCTTGGTAGAACAAGTGATGAGGCCGATCGACGAGTGCCGCATTGCAAACGAGACCGCTACGGTTCGCGAAATCTACATTCAACAAGGCGGGCGGGAGCGAAGAACCGGCGTCGTCTTAATCATTGACCAGCACTCTCGACTCACCGGTATTTTTACCGACAGTGACCTTGCGAAATTACTAGAAAAACAAAAAGACGAACTATTTGACGAACCCATCCGAAACGTCATGACCCAGTCGCCCATTACTATTGCAGCAGGCAGCAAAACTTTCTTAGCCATTGAGACACTCGCCTGCAGAAACCTTAGTGAACTACCCGTCGTCGACGCAGACGGGCGAGCAATCGGCCTGATCGACATCACCGACGTCGTCAATGTTCGCAGCGGACAATAGTTTTCGCCCTTGGAAACGGCACTATTAAACTGCCAAATATCGGCCGCCCCTTTCAATCGAAAAGGGATTCGTATTATCGAGCGACTCCTGGCCACCAAGCATGCCTGAGCAGCTCCGCCTTAGCAAACGCCAAACACCACTTCTCAAACTCAGTTGCGACCGCAGTAAAGCCTGAAACGGCCACGAAATCTCAAGCAACAATCCTTAGACATCCTGAGATATATACCGAATCTATTTTTTGTTTATATTTTTTCAATAAAACTCAAGGGAACAAAAATTAACACTAACAGCATGGATGAACGAAATTAAATACTATGATGGACGTTTTAAGGACGATAATTAATCATAGATCTCCCCTTGATTCGTGCCTTGATGAACGATTTATGTGATTAATTTCCTTACCGCAGCTCTACGTGGACGAAAGTCTAATGGCAGGCTACGCGCAATAACTACAATATGGACACCTCGGGCTCGCTGACTTCTTCCTGTTTAAGTCGGTTTTTTCCTGCAATACTATAAACACGACTCATACTTTAATCGTGTCGTTGGAAATAGATTTCATCCTATTTGTTTTAAGAGGTAACACCTATGTATTCACCATCGCGCCGAAAGGCGTTCACGCTGGTTGAGTTGCTAGTGGTCATTGCGATCATCGGTATCTTGATCGGCATGCTTCTTCCTGCTGTCCAGCAGGTTCGAGAAGCGGCACGACGAACGACTTGCATGAACAATGCACGTCAAATAGCTCTTGCAGTATTGAACTACGAGAGTGCCTACCAGAAATTCCCAGAGGGCTGGGATGGTTGGAACGCTTCTTCAGCTTTCCCAAAGCAATACACACCGTTTAATTATCGCGGAAGTACTCCTTATAAAGGCAATTACTGGGGATGGGGAGCTTTCATCCTTCCGTTCATGGAACAAAACAACCTTTACGACAATTGTGATTTCAACACCGTTTTTGGCGAAGACATGCTATTGCCCAACGGGGAGCAAACCACCGGCTCCGTAATCCCCGCCTATACGTGTCCGAGTGATAATCCGAAGATTGACGGCAAAAACACTTGCTACACTTCGAACTCTCTAGACCTTCCCAATGGACTTTCCAATTACGTTGCCAACATTGGCTACTCGATGTGGAATAGTCGCCGGATGCAACCAAATCATAAAAACAAGTGGGGCCCCTTTGGCATGAACACTCGAGTCGATTTCGGCACCCTTACTGATGGTTCTAGTAACACCATTATGATCGGTGAGCGATCAAGCGATTCAGAAACCGGACCTCGCCCAAAAAATCCACTGATGGTTGGAGCGATTTGGGCGGGTAACTACCGATGGCAAAACAATCCGGATCTTTCGACACCAATGGCTGGACGCTGGTCCAACATGGGCCGCGCTGGTGGGCTTAACTTCATTGTCAATGGTAACTACCGAGCTCGTTCGATCGCATCAAGCGGTCACACGACAGGTGCGACAGTTGCGTTGTGCGATGGATCGGCTCAGTTCCTTTCGGACAATGTATCGAACTCCACTCTAAATTACCTTTGTGCTTATCAGGATGGGAAGATAGTCAACGAATATTAATACTAATTTTCGTTTTCACTTCAAATGGAGCCCGATTGCAATGCAGCCGGGCTCCTATATTTTACGGACACCCATGTGAGAATAAATGATGAAAATACAAATCAGTAGCCTTTCAATTCTGTTTCTGGCCGGTCTTTTTAGTATCAGTACCTTGGTTGGCTGCGGAGGCAGTGGTTCAAATGCGCCAGTCTCAGGCGTGGTCACGCTCGACGGGAATCCTCTTTCGGGAATTAGGGTTACTTTCTATCCGGAACCAGCAACTGGGAATTCGGCCCCTGGCCCTTACTCCACTGCCGTCACTGACAGTGAAGGAAAATTCAGTTTGGAAGATCGATACGAGAATCCCGGAGCAATGGTTTGGCTACACAAAGTTGAATTTGAATGGGATGAAGTGGACGAGTCAGCCCTTTCGGATGCGATGGAAGGTGCAGACGGCGACGGATCAGCAGACCGAACGGCAGTCAATGCGGCAAAAGCCCAACAGAATAAATATCCAAAAATCCCACGAATTTACGAGAACGGAGGAGCTCGACAATTTGTCGTCGAAGTGCCTGCTGGTGGATTGGAATCATACCCGTTCGAGATGACTAGCAAGTAGCCGAAGCATTCTTCGGCAAAAACCCTGCTCAGCTTGTGTGGTACGTAAAAAGATAACCTCCTGAGAGCTCTCGATTTTCGAGAGCTCTTTTTCGTTAGGCTAAACCAAGCAAGCCACAGAGAACTATTTGCTCGGCTGCTCTATTGGAGTTACCCTCCTTTATCTATGTTGTAACGATCCTTTGTCGGTACAAGGCGCCCTTCAATTTCAGCCCCCTGAATAACAAGAAATAATTATGGACAAACCAAAAATTGCCGCCTGCTTCCCAAAACAAGTCGAGCTAGAAGCTGGGAAAAAATACGCTTATTGCACCTGTGGCATCTCGGAAAATCAGCCGTTTTGCGATGGCAAACACAAAGGAACAAGCTTTGTGCCGATGGTTTTTGAGGCGACAGAAACAGAAACAGCGTATTATTGCCAGTGCAAACACACCTCCAGTGCTCCCAAGTGCGACGGCACACACAAGACACTCGACTCACCCGCCGAATCAGCTTCCTAACATTTTAGATCGGTTGCCCGAGAGCGGCCAATCTTGGACTCCAGCGTTGAGTTACCATGGATAAGCAAGCAAAATTCATTCTCGTTAGCAAAACGATTGGATGGCTTCTTCTTGCATTGATTTTCATTTTACTGATCCTAATCCCCTTACTGACCTCCACACTAATAAAATTATCACAGCTCCCCATCGGCGCCTTGGAGTACTGGAGATACATCGAATCTTCACAGGCCGCGCTCATGAAATTACTGGGCGTGATCTGGATTTTTTTTCTGGGCGGATGCTTTGCAAGCTTTCTAAATGTGGTCGCTTGGCGTCTTCCCCGTGGCCGCGGCGTAAATGGTTCGAGCATGTGTCCGTTTTGCGAAACAGAGCTATTATTTAGTGACAACCTGCCAGTTTTTGGGTGGATTCGAAATTCAGGGCAATGCAGATCCTGCCGAGCTCCCATTCCTCCCCGTTACCTGATCGTTGAGGTCTTTCTCGGTTGCGTCTTTCTACTGATATGCTCCCTTGAAATCTTGGCAGGCGGGTTCAATCTACCGATTCGGGACCTTGTTCCATCTCGAGGATTTGAACATCTAATATTTGATCCCAAATGGGATTTGATTCAAATCGCATCTTATCATTTGGTTCTCATTTGCCTTTTATTTACCTTCTCGCTCATTCGCTCAGAACGCTTGCAGGTTCCAAGGAATGTGTTTTTTTGGGGGCTGATCTTCGGCTTCGGATTACCATTTGTTTGGCCCAATATGATGTTTATTTCATGGCACATCGATACCCACCATCTGATCGACATGGCTCGCGGATCAACCACCCAGCTCATCACACTCGCGTACGGCTTAACCGCCGGAGCCGCGTGTGGATTACTTAGCTCGTGGGCAACTTTAAACCCCAAGCGGATACTGGCTGATCGTATTGACCAATCCACCATCGAGCAATTTAATGGCGTTGACGACGTCATCGCTTCGCTGTCACTTGTCGGGATTTTCCTTGGCTGGCAGTCCGCTTTATCGGTGACACTCTTCTTTTTATTAATCCAAGTGGTTGTACTAATGACGGCCAGGGGAGACCGAACAGGCGCAATCACTCCATCCATCACTGTCTTCGTGGCAACGCTCTTGCACTTGTTAACATGGCGAGCCTTCACGTTCGTCCCGGTTTGGCCATCTCCCTCGGTCGATGCTGCCACCCTTGCCGGAATCCTCCTCGCCATCCTCTCGATTTCGATGGTTATCCGGAAACTCGGTGCAGACTCTTTTGATCGCCAAGGGCGTTGAGCAGCGAGCCTTTCATCCCCGGCAAGGCCACTAAAGCGGCAGACTACATCCGCGAGACAGCCTACTCTATTTCAATATGAAGTTCACTCAGCAGATCAAGCTCCGTTTCGAGTGATTGATCCGTTTCAATAGCAGCTCCGTGAACGCTTGGCAAAATTGTTGGCATCGGCGCGTAAATTGACTGCGGTAAATTTCGCTCTGCAACAGGCCGAGACTGGTCCGAAATCTCCCACGGATTCCCTGAAACTTTGCAGCCCGAAAGCCCTGCGAACCCTGCCAGCAGCAGCAAGAAGTAAGGGATTGCATTGCGTTTATCTGTCAAAACCATTTCCTGAAAATCTCTCTCTGCGACCACAATATCTCATTATATTTTAACTCAACAGACAACCACTCAACAGACAACCACTCAACAGACAACCACTCAACAGACAACCACTCAACTGCGAACCAACCCTCGTGACTGAATCCGTAGGTTTGAGGTTTCTCCGAAAACAAATATGACACAACCAGCCCTTAGCTCCGATTGGATCTCATCAACAAAAAATCACCAATTTTGGGGGAGAGCTGAGTAATTGTAAACAAAATTTTCGCATGCCAAGGAATCACCAACTCTGGTTTACGACGCTCGCACTGACGAACAATTTTACGGGCAAGCACATCAGGATCAATTCCTTTTAGCTTGACCCCCGCTCCCGGTTGTGCAACGGACTCTGCCATCTCACTCGCTTGAGCATCATAACGCGTGCCCGCATCATCTCGACGAATCGGGCCCGGGCATACGTGTAAACAGCTCACATTTTGTGGCCCCTCCAAACGCAATTGATGACTGAACGCTGCCAATCCATGCTTACTCACCGAGTAGGGCGCTACCTTAGGCCAGCCGGTTTTTGAGGCCAGCGATCCAATATTAACAACCTGTCCCGAAGTAGCTTTGAGCGCGTCCATCGTCGCCAACGTACAACGAATCGCTGAATATAGATTCATCTCCATCAATTCGGCGTATTGCCCAACTGAACAATTTAACAATTCCACTCGCGTCGATTTACCAACGTTATTTACCAATAGATCAATGCGACCGTGCTTCTTCAACGTGCTCTCGACGGCCGCCTCAATGCTCGAATCGCTCGTGACGTCTCCTAGAACCCAGTCTAAATGGATGCTCGACTTAGCCCTCAGCTCACATACACTTCGAAGTTTTTCCTCATTTCGAGATAACAA
The DNA here is from genome assembly GCA_028823415.1 of Mariniblastus sp. Classification (GTDB taxonomy): domain Bacteria; phylum Planctomycetota; class Planctomycetia; order Pirellulales; family Pirellulaceae; genus Mariniblastus. Next base: position 21,493 of record JAPKBL010000030.1, on the reverse strand, counting down.
AACCACCGTCGCACCGGCTTGCGAAAACGCGCAGCCGATCGCGAGGCCCAGCCCACCAGAGCCTCCCGTCACTATCACTACTTTTCCTTGCCAACTTCCCATTTTTTCCAATCAACTCAGTGAGATCATTTCTCAAGTCACGCCATCACAGCCGCAGACGCTAATTTCTTTTACACGAATAACGCGACGCTTTCGCCCCCATTGCACGCTAGCAAACAGAGCAAGTCAGCCGCGTTGGTGGCCCTGTTTCGATGGAAAAGATGAGTTTTTCTTGGATCTCGATCAAATCGCTAAAGATCGGCTGCTGACTTGCCGATGCGGATTGTATCAGGTGGGGGGTCTAGGGAAAGTTTAACGCCTGGTTATGCTCACAAACTAATTCGGAACAATCGGTAACGCCATGAGTCCAAAAAATACCCTCAAATCAGTCCTTCGTTATAGCCTGCTGCTTTTTATTGGGCTAACCACCATGTCTTCCATCGGCTGTATAGCGGGCATGGGAGGTAAAGTGGCGATGACCGAAGCTCAATTGCCCACCGAAGGGGCCCAGGAAAACACCTCGGATATGTATCGAGTTGAAATGAGCGGCGGCTTCAACTCCGACGAGGTCTTCGAAGGTCAAATCGATGGTCCAATCACCGTGCAGGATGCACTTGAACGCTCCGGCGCGACTCAAAGGTATCGTTCGATGGACATTCTCGTCTATCGAATTGTGAAAGAAACGGGACGGGGTCTTAAGATGCCAGTCGAATACCAATCGGGCGGAAAAACGGTAATGCAAGAACAAAACTATGCCCTACATCCAAACGACCGAATCGTAATAACTAACCGCTCGCTCAACGCAATCGATAAGGTGATTGATTCGCTGAATCCGCTGAATTAACCGTACCGAAGATGCCGTAGAAGATTCCAGCCCGCCCATTTGATTTCTCGGCCTGCTCTGGAATTAGAGGCGCACATTCCCTCAGAATTTCGAAAATTCCGCACCAATCGATCGAGTACCCGTTACACTAACCATCCGAGTTGGTCAGGCGATCGCTGGTAAGCCATTGGGTTTACGAGAGGAAAGTCCGGGCTCCACAGGACAGGATGGTCGGTAACGCCGACCGATCGTGAGATTAGGGAAAGTGCAACAGAAAATAAACCGCCTGAATTTTGGTTCACCAAAGATCAGGTAAGGGTGAAAAGGTGGGGTAAGAGCCCACCAGTATTCGGGGCGACTCGAATAGCTTGGTAAACCCCATCCGGAGCAAGGCCAAACAGAAAGAAGCGGCTGTCCGCCGCATTTTGACTTTCGGGTAGGCTGCTTGAGTGTGCCAGCAATGTCACGCCTAGATAAATGATCGTCGCCGGTGCAAACCGGCTACAGGACCCGGCTTACGGCCAACTCGTTTTTTTGCTTTCGGAGTGTTTGACCAACGCGAATCGCACGGGCCTCGCTTAAAACGAAGGGGAAGTCGATGCAGAAGACTCTTTGGCTAGGCAGCTTGAGCCTGTCCCTCGCGACGGTCTTCGGAATTGCATTGCTCAACACCGGATGCATCCCAGAGAAAAAGGACCAAGCCCCGACCACTTCGCAGCCCGATCCTCTTGAAAACCTTGATTTAAGTACCCCGCGGGCTAGTTTTGAAACGATGGTAGCGGCAATTAATTCTGATAATCAAGCCGCTCGACTAGCCTGCCTAACAACCTCAGAAAAAAATCGTCAAGCCGGATCCGCCGCATTGAATCTAATGCAATTAGCCGTCCAAAGCCCGAGTGCTGGAGATCGGTTTTTAAAACTTCTCGACGACCACGGATTGACCCAAAACGCCATCAATCATGCCATGGCCACTTATGGCGCTGGCTCAGTAGGGATGCCGGGATTCACCGAAAAACTTGGTGCAAAAATCAAAGACCTGCCCAAATTCCACAATGAGATTTCTAAATTAGCCACCCGACCTCCCATGCAAGATCTCATTTTCACCTCCGCCAATCTCGAGAATCATCAGATGATCGGTCGGATCAAAATCGGTGATCGAGATGCCTCAATTGTGTTTCGTCAAATTGACGGCGACTGGCTAATCGACAGCCCCACAAATTAAGCATCATAATTTCCCAACGATCGTTGCCTCGTTAGGTTTTCAAGATCGGCTTGCCAATCGTGTGGCTTCGTTGAGGAAACAGCAGAGTGAAAATTAAATGCTGAACCCAGCCTCAGTAACATCAAAAAATCAAATTTGAAATTGAAACGCTACGGCATACTATCGCTGATTCCCAAACTCACTCACCCAGTTTGGGAATCACAGCATCCGCATCTTCAACGAGTTCCGTTTGCCAATCATGCAAGATTTGAAGCGCGTTCATCGGCGTTAGCGCGTTCGCATCAAGCGATTTTATTTTATCGACCAATGGATGATGGGGCGTTCCAAAGAGCGTCATTTGAATCGGGCCTGCTGAACCACCGCCTTGCGAGGCGATCATTTCGCGATTCTGTTCTACCTCACCGCTGGACTCTAATTTTTCAAGAATTTGTTCAGCACGACGATTCACCCAACCAGGAACTCCTGCCAATCGAGCAACGTGAATTCCGTAACTTTTGTCTGCACTACCGGGAACAATCTTGTGCAGAAATACAATTTTCTCCTCCCACTCACGAACCGCTACATTGAAATTACTAACGCCATTGAGATCTTTTTCCAATTCGGTCAATTCGTGATAGTGTGTTGCAAATAAAGATCGACAGCCGATTTGATCGTGTAAATACTCGACAATCGCCCACGCCAATGAAACGCCATCGTAGGTACTGGTCCCTCGACCGATTTCATCCAAAATCACCAGGCTGCGTGAAGACGCCGTGTTTAGAATACGAGCCGTCTCAGTCATTTCGACCATGAACGTTGACTGCCCTCGCGACAATTCATCACTCGCACCGACCCGGGCAAAAATCTTGTCAACCAAACCCAGTTTCGCTTCTTTGGCAGGTACGAAGCTGCCAATTTGCCCCAGTAGGCTAATGAGCGCGACCTGACGAATATAGGTACTCTTTCCAGCCATGTTGGGGCCGGTGATCAGATGTAGTACGCCATGTTCCTCATCGATCACCGTATCGTTAGGGATGAATGCACCGAGCGGCTCAATAATATCAAGTACTGGATGCCGACCTTCCACAATCTTGGTGACGCTATCTTCGACGAATTGAGGACGACAATAACTTTGCTCCACCGCCAACTGAGCCAACCCTCCGATCGCATCGAGGGTCGCAATAATCTGAGCGTTGGATTTGAGCCGCGACGTATGAGTCCGAACCAGCTGACGCAGATTCTCGAACAGTCTCAGTTCAAGCTCATCAGCCTTCGAATCGGCCGCTAAAACCTTTTCTTCGTACTCCTTCAATTCGGGCGTAATGTAACGCTCCGCATTTTTCAGAGTCTGTTTGCGAACAAAATCTGCCGGGACTTTATCCCGATGGGAGTGCGTACATTCAAGATAGTAACCGAAGACTTTGTTAAATCCGACCTTCAGACTTGGGATTCCCGTCTCATCGCAAATCCGCTGTTGGTAATTTGCGATCCACTGTTTGCCACCGGCGGCTAGTTTTCTCAGCTCATCCAGTTCCGAGTCGAAACCCTCCTGAATGAACCCACCGTCTTTCATTTGAGCGGGGCAGGGGTCAACCAGTGCGGCCCCAAGCTCCACTCGCAAATCAATACACTCGTCAAGCTCGCCTTCGAGTTGCTGTAACCAAAGTGTTCGACAACCGGTTAACTTTGACTTTAACTGGGGAACCGCGGCTAACGTTTTTGCAATGTAGCTCAGGTCCCGTGGTGAAGGCCGTCCGGAAGCCACCCGCGCCAGCAATCGCTGGAGGTCAAAAACGCCTTTGAGGTACTCTCGCAATTCATTGCGAAGCGATTGCGCATCACACAGTTCGCCTACCGCATCCTGGCGATAAACGATCTCCTTTATTTCGGTCAACGGGTTGGTCAACCAATCTCCGAGCAAGCGACTCCCCATCGGAGTCTTGCAACGATCAATCACACCAAACAGCGATCCTTCACGTTGTCCCGTTCGTATCGTCTGACTAATTTCCAGACTCCGCCAAGTGGCAGAATCAATCTCGACAAAACTGGACTGGCGGTAAGCCTGAATGTGATCGAAATGCTCCAGTGACGCTTTTTGAGTCTCTCGTAAATACTCCAGAATTCCACCCGCGGCACCGATAGCGAGTGGACCAAATTCCGCAATTCCAAATCCATCAAGCGAGGCAACTCCCAATTGTTTTTTTAGTAAATCCTCGGATGACTGAATTCCAAAACTCCAGTCCGGGCGACGTGTGATCATCGCATCTGGAAAAAGTTCTTTGTCGAATTCATTGAAACGATCGGGAACAAGAATCTCACTCGCACCCAACCGAGCCAAAAGGTCAACCAGTTGCTTTTGCCCAACCGCCGTTGTGTAGAACCGGCCGGTCGACGTCTCCGCCCAAGAGACACCAAATTGACTTTCACTTGCTACACCGCCATTTTGTTTTCCTTTTGAAAACTCTGGAAGGACAGCAACCAGGTAATTACTCACTGCCGGATCGAGCAAGGCCTGATCGGTCACCGTGCCCGGGGAAACAATCTGTGCGACTTCACGTTTCACTAAGCCTTTTGCTGTTTTGGGATCTTCGACCTGATCACAAACCGCGACTCGAAAACCCTGCTTAATTAGTTTTCCCAAATACGAATCGAGCTGGTGATACGGAAATCCCGCCATCGGTATCGCATTGGATTTATCGCGACTGGTCAGGGTGAGACCAAGGATCTTGGCAGCGACTTTTGCGTCGTCGTGGAAAAGCTCATAAAAGTCGCCCATGCGAAAAAAAAGCAGTGCGTCACCGCAGGCTTTTTTCGCATCGTCAAACTGTTGCATCATCGGAGTTTTAGACTGAGTTTTAGACATAGCCAAAATGTAACAAGCTTGGCTTAGGCTTTCGAGTGGCAACTGCGAATCCCCGCTAAATCGGGGGAATATTTCCTGATTCACGGATCCCCCAATTCCTCTAATTGACAGTTTTTCCGTTGGATTCCAACTTCGTTCGTCTCGCGGTTTATCGCTTCCTCCAAAGTGTCATTTAAGATCCCGCAACTCCAACACAGGTGGAAACGCAGGACCACTGGCTCGGATTTTCAAAATAACCCCACCAAACGGTATTAAACGAACATCTTTTTCACTCTCGAGCACATTCAGTTTCGACAAAACACACACCACTGAGCATGTAATTGGTTGAGCTAAGCATGGATGCTGTCTATACTAAATTTTAACTTAGTAAATGGCGTCCCCGTTGCTTCAGTTCCCCATCCCTTGCCAGTTTAATTTCGATTCATTCGAATCGTGAACTCGTTCGCTCGAAACGACGAGTCACCCCTTGATGCTACCCCTGGAGATTTGTTCGTGGATTCGATCCCTCAATCTAACACGCAAACCGTGCCCTTCGTTTTCACGTCACCGGATGCCTCGGAAGACCCATCGTTCGATTTTTGGGGAATTCTCAACCGTCGAAAATGGCTTGTTTTCTTAGGCTTGGTTACAGGGATGGCACTCGGAGCGATCTACGATGCGCAATGCGAGACAATCTACAAAAGCGTCGCCAAGATAAAGATAGAACCAAAAGATCCGTTATATCTTCCCATGTCTCAAAACAGCCGGACGATGTTTCCCATGGCGTCGGATATGGCAATTCGGCATGATCAATTGATCGGTCAATATAACATTGTCCAACGCTGTCTTATTGAAAACAACCTTTCGGCGCTGGAGTCCTTTTCAGAGTTAACCAACGATGCAGCGATCCCAACCGTCATGGACAACTTGGTTGTGACGCAAAACAAAGATGAGCAAGTCCTTTACGAATTGGTTTACTACAGTTCAGAACCCGCCGACGCGCAAACAATTCTTAACAACTTAATTGCGACCTATGAAACCGACCTAGAAGAACAATATCGAAACGAGAGCGATAAAGTTGCCGGTCTGTTGAATTCGATCCACCGTGAATTTACGGATAATTACAGTCAGCTTCAGAAACGCTTAGATGCCGCCCATGACGAAGATCAAGCGATCGTGGTCTCGATGGGCAATATTACTCTTCATCAAGTAAAGGTGAACGAGCTAACCAAAATCCTCCAAATAGACCAAAACAAAATTGCGTTTTTAGGGAAAGACCTCGAGCGAGCGACAGAAGCTTTGTTATCGGGCGATAATCAAATCGAAGAAATGGTCTGGATCTTCAAAGAACAAAATAAAATTAAGGATGACGGCCGAAGGGAGGAGGCAAGCAACCGTGATATTTTCTTGCTCGAAAACAAGATTCGTGAATTGCAATCTAATTATCGCCGTCTTGAGCAAATCTATGGCGTAGGTAACAAGGAACTCAAAGGACTCACTCAAGAAATCGTAGAGTGGCAAACCTCTCTCAATAAATTGGTGGCGAACGGAGACGGTGAAAATCGCACAAACATCGAACCGAGAGAGATCCTGCAACGCCATATTCGATCTTTAGAACAACAAATATTCGATCTGCAAGCCTCGATTGAAATCAATCAACGGGCGTTGATTGAACACTCGACTGAAGCGGGCAGGATTGCCTTAGTCCAGCGAAAAATTGAGAATATCAACACCCAAATGAATGACGTTCGCGATTTCCTCAAGATCGCTGAAAAGAAGCTGATTGAAATCGACTCGGGCGACAGCAATGCCAGCCAGGAAGGCTTCCGTTTCCAGAAACTTCAAAATGCGACGTACGGCGAAGAAGTTTGGCCAATTCTCTTGGTCATTCTAGGAATCGGCGGACTGTTAGGAAGCTTGACTGGCTTTGGCCTCGGTTGCTTGGTGGAGCTGGCAGACAAGACGTTCCACAATCCAGAAGAGGTAATGAAGAAGCTGAACGTGCCGTTGATTGGACACGTTCCAGTCATTGCCCAAAACAAACGTTATCTCGTAGAAAACTCATCCATCGATGCTGTTGTCTGCACCTACCACCGTCCGAAGTCTCAAGTTGCCGAAGCCTTCCGCGCCGTCCGAACGGCGCTGTACTTCAACACGCAAGGTAAAAATCACTCGATCATTCAAGTCACCAGCCCAACACCGGGTGACGGCAAGTCTACCCTGGCCGCCAACCTCGCTGTTTCAATTGCACAATCTGGAAAACGCGTCCTTTTGGTGGACGCAGATATGCGGCGGCCGCGGCAACACGTCACCTTTGGGATTGAATCATCACGAGGATTCGCAACAGTCCTCAGTGGGCAATCTGACTGGCGAGACTCGCTGACCGAGAGTGTCGAGGTCGACGGATTGACGATCATGCCATGCGGTCCTCGCCCAAACAATCCAGCCGAATTAAGTTCTTCGCCGCAAATCGATGTTCTATTTGAAGAAATGCGAGAAGAATTCGATTTTGTCATTATCGATACTCCGCCGTTACTGGCAGTCACCGACCCAAGCCCGATTGCTGCTCGCGTTGATGGGGTTGTTCTCTGTCTTCGAATTAAAAAGAACGTCCGAGTCAGTGCCGAACGCGCCACCGAAATGCTAACGAACCTTGGGGCGAAATGCATCGGATTGGTGGTTAACGGCGTGGGAGCTCAGTCTGGCTACGGCAGCCAGTACACCTACGGAGCCTACCGTGCTGGATACTCCTACAACGGTTACGGCTATGGCTATGGCTACGGAACCGGCGGTGGAAAATACTACGATGAAGATAAAAAAGGCCGTCGATTCGAACCAGAACAAAATCAGTTGCAACGCATCGAATCGGTAGACCAAACAAGCGTTTAGTTCCACTAAGAACCCACACTTATTTAAATTTCACGAGCCGCGGCGTTCGCGAATTCGATTCCATCTCGCTCCGACACCGAGCGGAAATTCGAGTAGCCACACACTCAGCTGGCGACTCAAAACAGCAGGCAACCATCTAGCTAGCAGCACAGAGCTGACCTGTAACCCAACGCGTCGCTTTGCTAATGTCCTCGAATATAAGGTAATATTGCCAGTTCGGGGAAAATTCAAATGCCAATCAAATCGGCTTCGCAAACGAAAAACAACGTCGCAACCTATGCTATTCTTGCCGCGTCGTTAGGGCTTTGCGTGGGCTTAACCGGCTGTGCTGAGGGAAAGCTTTGGCGAACTGGACAATATGTTCCTTGGGCACAGAACAAGTGGATTGAGGAAGAGAAAATCGCAGACACCCTGTTCGTAAAAAAACGGGAAATGCGTGAAAAAGTTGAATATGCAATTAACGGCACCCAGCAAGACCAGCAGCGTGCGGCAAATTTTTTGGCCGAAATCATACGACGCGACTCAATCCTCCTTCACCGAATTTACGCCGTGCAGCTTTTGGGGCAACTCGATTGTCCTGCGTCGCTGAAAGCACTTCAGGAAGCGACCGAGGATTCCAATTCTGAAATTCGAATCGCAGCTATTGGATCGCTTGAGAAATTGCCCGCCGATGAATCACTCCCTCGGCTCCAAGAGATCTTGATGGATGACTCTAACGCCGACGTTCGGTTGGCAGCAGCCAGATCAATTGGTGAATTTTCAGGTGAACGAGCGATTACCGCCGTTGCCGTTGCCTTGGACGATCAAGACCCAGCACTCCAGAGGCGGGTCATGCAATCGCTTGAAAAAATCACAGGGGAACCACTGGGAATGAATCAAATTGCTTGGGAAAAATACGTCAAAGCTACAACGAGTGACAGCATTTCACCCAAGGGCCAACCCAACTCGACCATTGACGACTATTTTGAACCTGATGAGCCCGTAAGGTCATCCGACAATTCGTTTCAACCGAAGGTCGAAAAAAGCTGGAAGTCTCCCTAAGGCCACCACGAATCAACTTGCCCGACCGCCCTTGGATTGCGAGGGCCGGCGATGAGGGCGCCTTTATCAATTCTGCAACCGAAATGACAGAATTGAGTTAAAAATTCGCGGCGTGGTGTGCTTGATTGCCGTATTCAATGCCGATAAAACATAGTAGTTCGTTCAATTATGTTTTTGAAAAGCCCTGCATGGCCCCACCGTTGCGTCCGGTTTGCCCGAAAGCCAGTGTTTGATGTCGTTACCTGGAAAAAACAAGTCGTTTTTCTCATTCGTTGATGCCGGTATTAAACTGGTGAAAGCATCGGATGCTGATGCATTGCTGGTTTTGATGGAAAAACAAACCGATTGGGGAAGGCTAAAGCGAAAGTCTGTTAATCAAGTACTGATAATCGCAACCCATGACCACGAGATTCATGCCGCTGCAAGTGAGGCGGAAATTCATTCGATTCATCTCGAAATGCCCGAAGCCTCAGTACAAAACCAGCTCACTCAAGCCGTACTGGCAAGCGTCGCTTCCGAAAAAGTAAAACCCGGCTCTACGGTCGTTGCGATCTATAGTGGCTTTGACACCGAAGACATTGATACGATTTCGGTATTAAAACTAACCGAACGTCTTGGGCGCCTGACCGCCCGCGATTTGCGAAAACTAGAGACCAAGGTTCCACTGGACACCCTCAAAGCAGTCGTTGATCTGGCCGTCGCTATCGGTCGGGAAGGGCGAGAGGGAAAAGCCGTGGGCACCATGTTTATTGTCGGTGATCATCGAAAAGTTCTGGACGAAAGTAGGCCGGCGGGGTTTGATCTCGTCAAAGGCTATACACGAAAAGAACGGAACATCTTCGACGGTAAAGTCCGTGAAGGTATCAAAGAAATTGCCCAGCTCGACGGGATGTTCATCATCTCCTCGGACGGCACCGTTGAAGGCAGTTCGCGAATCATCGATACTTCGCCGGTTGAGATCACGATGACGAAAGGACTCGGGTCAAGACATTTCTCGGGGGCGGCTATCAGCAAAAACACAAAAGCGATCGCGGTCATCGTCAGTCAGACCAACGGCACGGTCAGAATTTTCCAAAACGGCGAAGTTGTTCTGCGAATCGAACCGCTACAACGCGCCATGAAGTGGAAAGATCTCGATAGCGATCATCCCAATACGGACTGATTAGGCAATTCAATAATCATTTCTTTGCAGCGATTCTAGATCCACCGGCACGCCAATCCCAACGATGATCACCTTGCCGGTAGACAAATGAGCGTTAGCACTTCGAAAGCCAATTTTTTCGTCCACCATCGTGCAGGTGACATCCGCGCGAAAGGTCGGGTCTGCAGCCTCCCCGGAATCGCAATCGAGCCCGGTCGGAAGATCCACGGCTAACTTTTTTACAGGCAACAAATTTGCGACGGTCACCGCCTTCGCCATGGGCGGTCTGAGTGCCCCGGTCGCCCCCGTCCCGAGTAATGCGTCAACAACCCAAGTCGTTGCCTGTGGCCCCACTGAAGCAAATATCCGCCCTATTTCCTCGTCGGTCCACGCAGCGTCAAACACCTCGATTTCAACATCTAATTGTAATAACACATCCAAATTTACCCGGGAATCCCCTGCATATTGCTCGATCTTTCGAAAGAGCACAACCTTTACCCGACAACCTTCTACCGCGAGGTGTCGCGCGATCACAAACCCGTCTCCTCCGTTATTCCCCGGCCCGCACAAAATCAAAACCGCTTGGTTCGCATGCCTTTCCTCCGACGTCCAATTCAATAAACATTCAGCGCACGACCGGCCCGCATTCTCCATTAGGACCAAACTGGAGATTCCGTAATGACTCACTGCAATTTCATCGACCCTTCGACTCATCTCACGGTTTAACATCCTGCTCTCCTGTAATGCAAATCACCATCTCTTCTAATCGCTTTTCTAACGACTGCCCGCCATACCCGTCAACGCAATCGAAAAATTGAAGCAATCGATTGGATAAAGTCCCCGATTTCTTGTTAGAATTAAAATGGTAATACGCCGGCGTTTTGCGCGCAACCACATTGCTGTGGCGGGGGATACCAGCCTACCTAATTCCAAGAGAGCCCTTCAGTTCTCTGCTTTAGGGAAATTGAATCCCACGGACTCAATCGTAAGGAAACATCCGCAAATTCTATCTGCTCAGTCCAATCACTAAACAACTACTATCAAAGAGATTCAAACATGCGTTACCTGATTTTCGCCTTACTCTTCGCATTAATCCCATCCAATTTGGTTTCAGCACAAACCCAATGGCAAACGATGTTCAACGGTAAGAACCTCGATGGCTGGCGAATCAACGAGAGCCCCGATTCATTTAAAGTTGAAGATGGCTGTTTGGTCGTCGAAGGCCCCCGCGGGCATGCCTTCTACATTGGCGAAGACGAAAAATCCGCCGCGAACCTAACGAATTTTCATTTCAAAGCGAAAGTTCAAACCATGCCCGGCGCTAACTCTGGCATTTATTTCCATACAAAATTTCTCAAGAGCGGCTGGCCTAACCGCGGCTACGAAGCCCAGGTCAACAACACACAATCCGATAAGAAGAAGACAGGTGGGCTTTACAATGTTCAAGACAATTTCAAAGCACCGGTCAAAGACAATGAATGGTTCGACTATGAAATCATAGTCAAGGGTAAGCACATCGTCATAAAAATCAACGGCAAGACGATCTCTGACTACACCGAACCCGACGACCTCGATCGCCCAGAGCGACAACTTTCAAGCGGGACGTTTGCCATTCAAGCACACGACCCCGGAAGTAAAGTTCTTTACAAAGACCTAATGTTCCAAGATCTTTCAAAGTAATCAACCTGCAATCGCCGATTGACGAGTCTTGATCCTCGACCGCGCCGGGCTAGCGATTTCCTCCATGAAAGAAAAATCCTAGCCCGCGCCTTAGCTCATCGGGCAGCACCGGAAGATCCTCGCGCGGTATCAAAAAGGTTGACAATTTGAATAAATCCAGAAACGCACGATTTTGCCGAGTCGTCGCATTAAGATAATCGTGGCCTGAGGAGCCTCCGGTTCCAATCTTTGCGCCTAGCATTCGCTGAACCATCATTGCATGCCTCTGACGCCAATTGGTAAACAGTTCATCGATGTCGAGCAACAATGTCAAATATCGAAACGGCGTATAGAGCATTGGCTCATCCCGATATAGATTGATGAACAACGCAGCCAAAAATCCATTGTGAGACAATCGAAATTCACCCTTCTCACGTAACGACTCAAACTTATCCCGATCTAGTAGCGATTCGAATTGTGTGCGTGACATCTCCAGACCAGTGAGCTGAAACTCCTTCTCCCGATCACTCAAAGTCGGATTGCCCCGAATGATTTCCGCGTCGGAGTCGAGCATCTTGTTCACGGCGTGATCGTAGGCTTTCCAAAAATGAAATTCATGAAATTCTAAAAACGGCATCCGACTCAGCCAGGTATCCGTCAATTCAAAGAGGGATTTCTGACTTTCCAAGTCATCCAGAATTTTCAAATCGCCCAGCGAAAGCCTCGAATGGAAAAATTCTTTATCGGCGTTGATCCGATGCTCGCGCTTAATCCCCAACTGAATTTCAATCTGCTTGAATTGGAGACTCTGAAATCCGGAAGCCGGAACCAGCAAATCGCGAAATTCCATAAAATCCAACGGAGTCATCGTCTCAATGATATCGATTTGTTGAATCAGGACGCGCTGGATCGATTTAATTCTAGATAGCTGGTGTATCACTTGTCCCATCTTTTTATCTTCAATTACCGGCTCACTGAATACGTCGATCACCGCTGCCAACTCGAACAAGATCTGTTTGAACCACAATTCGTACGCCTGATGAGTAATGATAAATAACATCTCATCATGCGCGATCTTGCCGTTCTTTTCGCTCTCCAGCTCCTGAGCATGAAGGACCTTGTCGAGCTGCAAATAGTCGCCGTAATAAATACCAATTGTCATACTTATATTCGTAAAAAAGTTGCTTATTGATCCCAACGATGCGAATAATTTCCGATCCGGGTTGCACTCACAGTCTAATGGGCGAGCTCGACAAAAGTAATAGGATAAAGCCTACCCACTTTCAGTGCGGGTCAGAAAAATCAGGCTAACGAAGAGGATAACCACAACACCCAACCCAGCAGCCAGGACTTACTTTCCCCGTTGAGGCATTGGATTCTGCGAATTCTGAATTGCGAGAGAACATAAACTCTCGGTAGCACCCAATCTTCAGTCCCACGGCACATAAAAAAATAAAAAAAAGACGACGGTTTCCACCGTCGTCTTTCAGATTATTCAAATTGATGTTCTGTGATCGAGAATTACCATTCGCTACCTGGCCTGGCAACTTTATCGGGAACATAATTTTCAGCGTTATTAATATCTTCTGGGCCTAATCTCTTTTCAGATTTCATGAAATCTTCCCATTTGATTTTCTTTCCTGTGTAAGCCGCATCGCGTCCGATCAAAGCCATCAACGTGCTGTAACTCATGTAGGTTCCATTGTTGATCGGATTTCCTTCGCGAATACTTCTGAAGAGGCGCTGATGCTCCACATCGTACATGCTTGGATTTTTTTTCTTATGCGAAAACTTACCATCCTCATTAATGATCTGACCTTTAAGAATTTTCGCCGTTCCCTTAGTGCCGACGATATGATCTTCGGTTTCATTAAAACATCCAGCCATTTGCCGACAGTTCGTATGGGCCTTGATGTCACTGTCTTCCCACTCAAAAATGGTGGAAAAATGATCGTAGACATTGCCCCATTTTTCATTAGTCCGGACTAACCGCCCCCCGGTGGCATAACAGCTTACCGGCGGAATGTCGTCCATCAACCAGAGCGCCTTATCAATCGAGTGAATGTGTTGCTCGGCAATATGATCGCCGGAAAGCCAATTGAAATAGAGCCAGTTGCGAAGCTGATATTCCATCGGTGACCATTTTCTAACTTCTTTGGTAACCGGATCGGTCGTGCTGTCGCCCCGATGCCAAAGCGTGCCGGTCAAGTAATTCTCTTGAATAGATTTGACCTCGCCGATCTCACCGTTCTTAATCCGACTAATCATATCGTTAACGCCGAGATCATATCGCCAGCAAAGCCCTGAAACGACGCTCTGCCCATTGGCCGCCGCTTTCTTGCAAGACTCCATCACCGACCGCACACCGGGAACGTCTACACCGACAGGTTTTTCGCAGAACACGTGCTTTCCCGCGTCGACCGCCGCTTTCAATTGCATCGGTCGAAAATAAGGAGGCGTCGCTAAAATAACGACGTCGACATCACTGGCAACTAGTTTCTTGTAACAATCCAGACCATCAAACATGTGATCCTTGTCAACGTTAAACCGATCGGTGAGCTGCTTAGAAAGTGACTTCGCACAAGACTCAATCCGATCCGGAAAGGCATCCGCTAAGGCAACGACCGATGTGTTGGAGTCGGCATTCGTTGCGTTCAAAACCGCCCCGGTTCCACGGCCGCCGCAGCCAATCAAACCAATTTTCAATTTGTCGTTATCACTATTGTGATAACCAAAAACAGGTTTAGGGATCAATGAGGAACCAAGAGTACCAACAGCTGCAACCTTTGCAGATGTCGATATAAACTTGCGGCGATCTGGTTTCGAATTCGGTGGCATCTTAAACTCCGTTTGGCAACAAAATTACATAATTTGATTAATAATATTTTTTCAACGAACCTTGATCATAACCACCCCGGATTATCTGATGCAAGTGATTCGTAGAACTATCGGCAGCAAAAAGAAAAACCTCTTTCAAAGTGTTAATTCTACTACCTCAATTCGCTAACATACGCAACGAACTGACGATCCAGCTCCGCAAGCCCTTCCCCAAAAAACCTCTCGAAATCAGCGATTCGCGTTTCTGGAGTGTCGCTCTCTAGGGCTTTTTTCTTCGACATGAATTTAATGTAATCTACGTACTGATCGGACTTCCTGTTGAACAAATAGTGATTAAAGGCCCACGACTCTGCATAGGCGTCGGTTACCGAATCCGGATCTCGCAGTCGGTTATCGGTCGCCAGTAAAGTTCTCAGTGAGTCAGCTGGTCGACTGGCAAGGTAGCGCCGAAAACGATTCAATCGTAGCTCAAACACTTTTCCGGGCACCCGCCAGCCTGTTTTGCTACGCAGATCAGGAGCCTCAAAAAACATTGCTATCCCTTCGTTCATCCATAATGGTGACTCCGCAAATCGAGTTTGCAACCCTCGATTAAACATTAACTGATGTGTCGCCTCGTGGATAATCGTCGCCACTAAAAAGATTGAATTAGGATTTTGCAAAACTCGCTCAATATTACGGCTGGTTAATGGTTGACTGGGATTGCGCTGAGCCGCGGTAAAGTCGTAGAGCGCAATTCTGTTTGTCTGAAGATTGTAATAGGCTTCCATCGTCTGCCCGGGCCCAAGTTCACGATCAACGTATTGTTGGTATTGAGCTTTAGAGCCGAACACGATCGCAATCAAAGGATACGCAGGATCACTAAGCTTGATTTTTTTCTTCTTTTCCCAAAATGTTTCAAACGCGCGATACAAACGACTTTCGTAAAGCCCGCTAATCCAGCGGGCAAATGCAACCTCATTCTGATACGCAATGACATAGTGTTTTGTTTCGTAGATCCGAAAACCAGCGGGAAGTTCTTTCAAAAGCCGTTTACCTACGGCTTTAAAAGATAGCGGCGGACTCGGTTTTTCGCTGTCGATGCGTGCCTTGATTTGCTGGGGCTCAACAAACCAGATTTTCCCATCCACCTCGCGGAAATACAGGCTCTTATCCTGGGCTTCGATTAAAACCTCGCCCTCTAACTGAACCTCTTTTCCATTGATCACCAATATTAGTGAGTCGGCATCCGCGACGCAGCAAAAATTCGCAACAGCGAAGATTGCAAAAACTATTAGTTGCCGAAGCTGCATCGATTCACCCTCCCGTAAAATCTCTAAAAATATTTTCGCTCGTTCAACTTGTGGCTCAGACTGACCACCCACCAACCAGCCACCGAAACTCCCACAATAACCAACACGGTGACAATCGTAATCCCTGCCGTCAATTCGTTGACACCCGCATGTAAATCTCCCAGCATTTTACGCGGAACGGTATCGATTCCCGCCGGCCGGACAATTTGCGATGCGGATAGCTCACCGAAGCAGCAAGCAAAGGTAATCAGCCAGCATCCTAACAGCGGTAGCCAATTTGCCCTGATTCCTAACGATAGGTAACTCGTCAATTTGCCAGCCCCTTCCACGCGTACGCTTTCTAATGCGTCCTCTGGAATTTTCCCAAACACAAACCATATTACCAGCGCTCCTAGCGGCCAACAAAATATAAAATTTGCAAGCACCGGAGCAAAAATTGTGTAGTTGAACAACCAAACAAACCATCGACCATCCAAAAACCCCATCACAGACGCAATCGACATCCCCAACAAGGGACCGGGGAGAGCAAATGAAATGGCGAGCGTGCAGGCAAATAACACCTGAACCCACCCCGACTTCCGCCCCACAGCGCTTATCCAAGTCGCCGCTAACAAGATCATGCTCGCCGATGTCAACGCGATGATTGCTGACCAAATAAATTCATCTTGATAGTCAAAACACGCTCGCCGAATCGCCGAAAACAGCTGGACAATAGAGTATCCCTGCGTCGGCACGCCATCTACCGGACGAACATAAAAACATGCACGCAGGACAACATTTCCAATCGGGATTAAAAAGGTAACCGCTATCAAACCTAGGCCAACCAAGGTCCGCCCACTTCCGGAGTCCTTAACTCTCACCGTTCGAAACGCACCCGACTCATATTCCACTTGCGTCATCGCAAAAAACAACACCATCGAAAACGCTGCCAGCACCGCCAACAGACTTAGGGTTAATCCATAACTGACACCACCAATCCCGCCCCCTAATACCTCGCTGGCAGTGGAGCCGCCCCCCAGCGAGTACCCAAGATAGATCTGCTCGGCAAGCGTTCCAATTTGATACAAATCTGTGACTGCAATCTCACGGGCACAGGAAACGACAACCCACAAAAACGCGAGAAAACCCAACGGCCATAAGCGAACGACCGTGACGCTCCAAAAGACTCGAAAAGGTGATGTGTCCAGAAGTGCCTGCTCTTCAAAAATACGCCCGCCAAAACTCAAGCCTACTAAGAAAATAACCGCTACTTGCGATGATGCAGCGATCCCGTGTATCCAACTGGCAGCCCACCAGCCAGGAATCAGGGGTACTAGAATTTGCCCCTGCGCGGACGTTAGCCAACCTAACTTCCCAAATGCTGCATCCCAAGCACTGACGTGGATAAACATCGGAATGAACAAACTCGCGACCGTGCCAAGCAGCACCAAGTTCGAGATCAATCCTCTCCCCATACACACCCACGCTGTCAGGATTCCTAAAGGCAAGGCAATTCCGAACGCACAGAACCCCAGCCCGAACGTGCGCAGAGCTAATAATCGCTCTGCCGGAGAAGACCAAAAAAATGCCAGCCAAACCCCCAGTAACAGCGCCCAACAGAATACGGCGGGCAACACTCTACGGTTCATCTTTTTAGGCTTGGGGGTCATGAGACAATTTCAAACTCTTTTTACACAAACCGATGCAATGCGAGCACGACTTCGTTTGCTATCGTCTCAATTATCGGAATTGCTTCCCACGTTGCGCAAATACTCGACGACGTTCTTTCGATCTTCCGCCATCTTTTTTAGGTCCAGATCTAATTCAAGCATCCGGTCAATCATCTTCATGAAATCCACGGCTTCGGAGAATTCTTGAGATGCAATTTCGATCGCCGTCGCGCCATCCCGGTTTTTAGCCTCAACATCGGCGCCTTGCTCTACTAACAACCGCACAATGCCAAGTCGACCCAAATACGCCGCGCTATGAAGGGCAGTGTTTTTGTCCCGCGAAACCGCATTCACATTGACTTTGTTTTCGATCAGAAATTCCGCAACGTCGACTTGCCCTCCCAACGCCGCCATCATCAAGGGCGTCGTCCCGTCATCGTTGGGCTGGTTCAAATCGCGGCCACCCTTTTTCCAGTCCGTCAACAGATCGATATCGCCATTTTTTGCCGCCATCCAAACATCCGGGCCGGTTTTTTCCGGGCGTCGACGACGTTTCCCCCAAGCATCCGTAATGACGACAGCCTCTCCAGGGTCGCGCGTCCATTTCGGCATTCCGTCTGCTATTTCTGCGTTAATCTCTTCGCGTCTCGTCTTAATAAATCTCCTCACGCCCTGTGTGCTGTACCGTTTCTTTTGAGCCTCCGAGAGAAAAGGAATCACCAATTCCTCAATACGATCCACTTCCGCAAGCAACGCCTCTTCATCCCAATGCTCCTCCAAGAGCTTGACTAACGTTTTACGATAACGCTCACGAGAATCGGGATTTTGATAGAGTCGATGCGAGAGTATACCCTTGGTTTTGACAGAAAGTGGCAATCTCCGATCTCGATCGACCATACTGAATTTTTGAAACATACAGTCCCCGCCCCATGGTATGAAATAGATTTTGTCATCTGAGCGGTTTACATAAAAAAAGAAGTTGTTGCGATTTCCAGTGTATCCATCCCAGAAACCCAACAGACTCTCGGCGGCCCAAAATTGGTAAAAATTGTCCATCGCGACGATACCTTCCATTGCCGACTCAGCATCAAAAGAGTCAAACGATTTGCCTTCGGGTAATTCAACGGCGTCAATCAGTTTTTCGATCTGTTTTCTGCCATAGTCTTTTTTCCCAAACTTGCGATCGAAACTCGCTCCCCAATCTTGATGAAAATCGGAAACAGTTCCTTCGTACAGCGTGCCATCCGAATTACCAAATCCATTTTTTACCAGCGTTTTTTTTGCCGACTCTACGTGACTGTAAACTCCGAGATCGCGTCCATTTAATGTAACTTTCGCAAAAGCGCACCGAGGGGCGGGTAACCCGGCGCTGCGAAAAAACGAATACCCCATGAATTGACTTAACAGTGTTGTATCTTGCTGGTTGTTGTTAAGAGTCAATGTCGACAGCTCACCAATTCCTGCCTTTTTATTTTCGTAATCAAGTTTAATTTTGAACGATGGTCGACTCGTGCTCTGCGAACCGATAAACCCCTTTTTGCGAAGCCCAACATTTTGAAACTTAACGCCATCGATGGTGATGTTGGCATTAACGTACTGGTAAGGCGAATCCAAAGGTCCAAACTGACGCTTAGCGCCCAACTCGGTCCTTAAATCGCGTGTGACGTAACGAATGGAATCCCAGTCGGAGGGATCAACCTCGATCTGAACCTCGAGCACTCGGTCGGAAGGAAACAAGCCATCCAGTGTCAATTCTTGAGCATTTGCAATACCCGAAGTCACCAAGAAGAACACGGAGAATATGGAAAACAGTCGGCTCGCATACATAATCTTACATCTCTGAGTAGCGTTAATTGAAAACTAACAATAATGATACACTACCGACAGGTGCAGATGCGATGGACCCCCTAAATTGATTAACCGATACCCGCGAGCTGCAGTCTAAAAACTGCAATTCATCCAAGCGTAAACTGTTTCTTGCAAAACATTCCGCAGTTATTTCCGCATGACCGGATTGGATTCTCGCGTTTTAATTTCCACCGGCGTTTTTGCCGCTTGGCCTCCACCGGAGGGAGTCAACTTGCTCGCGACCATTGCGGTCGTTCCCTTGGCTTCGAAAATGATTTTCTCGGACATTCTCGCGACGTATTTTAGATAACTGTCAGCCCCTTCAAATCCTTGAGCTTTTTCGTCCCATTGAACTTGTTGAAGGACAGGTCGCCCCAGGTCCATATCAAAAACGACGATGCCTTTCGTCATTTTTTGCATGATCGTGGATTTGATTTTTTCGCTTTTCACTGGCGTCAAAATTTCCGTTCGAAATCGAATGTATGCTTTATTTTCTTTGACTTTGGCCAGCTCATAATGAATTCTCGCTTTCAGCTTTTTCGTACCATTCTCGTCATTGGCTGAGAGCACGATGGGAACATTCCACTCGTATCCGACCGGAACCGCCTTTTCGGGTAACGGAATGGTCACCTTGCCAACACCGAATACATCCTGCTTTAAATTTGATTTTCGATCGAGGATGGCGCCATTTGGCGAGATTGAGAAAATGGCAAGCGGCTTCCCGACTTCGTCCGCCGTGCCCGCGTACTCCTGAGGAACTTCCTTATCGAGCTTACTGTCGTAAGAGACAGGCTCGCTATCGCCTACCTTCTGCCACATTTTCACCGACTCAATCGTGTAGGCAAATGTCATATTCCCTAACTGATCGACATTCGCCACTCTCCAAAGTTTGACATTTTCACTGCGGGAAGACGATTCTTCGACCTCTCCAGCCATTTGGAACTTAGTGGTCACGACATGCTCAAAGTTCCAGCGAATCTCTTCACCTTTTCTGAGCTTGTACTCAATTTGATAGACCTGATTTTTATTGACCTTCTCTGTCGCACGTTCAATCTGATCAGTAACAGACGGCGTTTTATTTAAATTCGATTCATCTTGGGCGCGGACCTGAGCAACAAAGCAAGGGCCACACGATAAAACGATCCCGCAAACCAACGCAAGAGCTAGGCCAATTTTGATTCGTTTACAATCCACAAGTGCTTCTCCGTCCGAAACTGAATTTCTCGACAGTCTGGATACTAACGTTTATTGGAATTCCAAATCAACGCCGATTGTGGGGCGATCACCCAAATACAAAGGGATTAGGGCCGGGGCTGAAGTTGCCCATTCCAGCCTAATTTCTCGCGAAGCGTGCTGTAATAGTCGTTTCCAGAGATTTCGATCATTTGAAATATCGATTTTGCCCTGAAAATTGTGACGCGATCCAACGAAGTCAGCTGAGATAGCGGCCGGCCGTCGAGGACAACACACGTCGAATCATTGGGCTGACTGACGACTATTTCATAAATCCGGTCCGCTGTATCGACGATGGGTCGAACCGTGAGCGTGTGAGGACTGATCGGAGAAATCACAAAGGCCTGCAGATTCTTTCTTAGAATCGGGCCGCCCGCCGAAAGATTGTGAGCCGTCGAGCCAACAGGCGTACTAATAATCAGCCCATCGCACATGTAAGAAGTGGCATGCTTCTGATCGACGAAAAGATCAATCTTCTGAATGTCAAAAGGTGGGCCGCCGAGAATCGCGACTTCGTTGAGTCCAATTTCATCGGCAACCATTACGTCGCCTCGAAAAACTTGGCAACGCATCATCAGGTGATCGACCAATTCATATTTCTGATCGCAAACTGCCTGCAAAGCAGATTTGAGCTGGTTCGGATGAATGTCTGCAAGAA
The DNA here is from genome assembly GCA_028823415.1 of Mariniblastus sp. Classification (GTDB taxonomy): domain Bacteria; phylum Planctomycetota; class Planctomycetia; order Pirellulales; family Pirellulaceae; genus Mariniblastus. The sequence goes on along the minus strand of JAPKBL010000030.1, from coordinate 340 downwards.
ACCCCAACTTACCGAGATTCACACCGAGTACCGGAATCTGCCGCTCGCCCATCTGCCTCGCCGCACGAAGAATGGAACCATCACCGCCAAAGACAATGGCGATGTCAGAGGAAACATGCGAAAGATCTCCCTGATATGAAAAATCTTCACCAACAATTTCGACACAGGATTCTATTTCCGGTCGCAACCGTTCAACCTCGGCGAGAATTTGGGGCCGCCGATCTCCCGAGCCAAGTAAAAACGCCTTTAATAATTTCCTCGGAGCTTCGGCCATCAACCTATTCCCTACTTCAATCTATTCCCAACTTCAATCTATTCCCAACTTCAATCTATTCCCAAC